>NZ_VFUI01000007.1:0-286787 GCF_006440535.1 Mesorhizobium sp. B2-5-13
GAGTAGGGGAGTAGGGGAGTAGGGGCCTCTTCCCCTACCGCCTAGTCTATCAAATGCCTTCGCCGGCAAGCTCTTCCGACAGGGTGGCGACCTGGTTCTGGGCGCTGCGCATCATCGGGTAGATGGCCAGCACCTTTTGCCAGGCCTCGAGCGCCGATTGCTTGTGGCCTGTTTCCGCCATGATCTGGGCCAGGCCCGACAGCGCGCCGAAATGGCGTGGCTCGAGCTGCAGCGCGCGGTCGATGTCGGCCATCGACTTGCCGTAGTTCTTCATCATGAAATGCACGGTGGCGCGGCGGTTCCAGCCTTCGGCGTAGTTTGGCTGCAAGGTCACCACCTGGTCCAGGAAATCGAGCGCAACGTCGAACTTCCGATCGTTCATCGCTTTTTGCGACCACTGCATCATCAGGTCGATCGAGGCGCTGCCTGACTGGAACCATTCGTTCCAGATGTTGCCGGCAATGCGCTCGGCGGCCTTTTCGTTGCGCTCGCGTTTCAGGTCGGAGAACAGCTTGTCGATCCGCGCCTGCTTCGTTATTGGCGGGGCCGGAGTGTCCGGGGCCGCAGGCTGGGCATCGGAGGGCGCCGACTGACCATCCGTGGCTGCGACCGCGATCGGCCGATCACCGGCCTGCGTCGGCAGGGAGATGACGCCGGAAACCAGGAAAGTCGTCAAGAATGCAAAAAGGATCCGCATCGCCCGACTCTAGTCCCGGGCGGCGGAACCGCAAAGTGATTTTAGCGTGAGAAGATCGGCAGGCCGACAAACATCAATGGGCGGAGGCAAAAAGCCTCCGGCCGAAAACTCAACCCTGGCGCGCCTTGTAGCGGGGGGCGGTTTTGTTGATGATGTAGACGCGGCCCTTGCGGCGAACCAGCTGGTTGTCGCGGTGACGCGCCTTCAGCGCCTTGAGCGAATTCTTGATCTTCATGGTCTTGCCTGTCGGTGTGGACCCGGTTCCGGGTCGAAATTTTAAGGCGCGCCAGAAGACGCGCCTTTTGAACGGTGGGTGGCTCATAAACGAGGAGCCTTGCCCATGTCAACCGTAAGTCGATCGCAAGCGCGCTCCGCGTCCTGATATCATCAAATATCCGCCATGTCGGCCCCGTGGCATTGCGCGGCCATGAGCCGGCTGGGATGATGCCGTTTACTTCAAGTGATTTGGGGACGACCATGCGCCGAATATTCCTGTCCGCCTGCCTCGTCGTCCTGGCGGCGAGCGCGGCTGCCCGAGCGCAGGAATGCGACCGTTCCGACGACAGCCAGCAAATGATGAACATCTGTGCCGGCGAGGACTATCAGGCCGCCGACGCCAGGCTCAACAAGGCCTATCAGGACCTGATCAGCTCCGATGATGCCGATGGAAAGAGATCGCTGCAGGCCGCGCAACGGGCCTGGATCGCGTTCCGCGACGCCGAGTGCACGCATTCCACAGCCGCCAGCCAAGGCGGGTCCATCCATGCGATGGAGGTCTCGCAATGCCTGACCGGGCTAACCAATGACCGCATCAAGCAGCTCGCCGCCTCGGCCAATTGCGAGGAAGGCGATGCGACTTGCGCCAGTCCCGGCGAGGACGAGAGCGACGAGGTGCAATAGGCGTGTTGGTATCAGAGCGGTTGCTACGCAATTCCGGACGGAAAATCTTTAGACACTTTTTCTGGAATTGCTCTAACCGCGGCGGCTGATGCGGGTGAAGTGGCCCATCTTGCGGCCGGCCCGGGCTTCCGCCTTGCCGTAGAGGTGCAGCATCAGGTCGGGCTCGGCGAGCAGCGTTGGAACGCGCAGCACGTCGTCGCCGATCAGGTTCTCCATCACGCAATCGGAATGGCGGTCGGGGCTGCCCAGCGGCAGGCCGGCAATGGCGCGGATATGTTGCTCGAACTGCGAAACGATGCAGGCGGCTTCGGTCCAGTGGCCGGAATTGTGGACGCGGGGCGCGATCTCGTTGGCCAGCAGCGAACTGTCGGCCAGCACGAAGAACTCGACACCGATGACGCCGACATAGTCGAGCGCCGACAGGATTTTCGTCGCCGCGTCTTTCGCGGCCCGCGCGGTCGCCGGCGCAATGCCGGCCGGCAAGGTCGATGTGTGCAGAATGCCGTCATGGTGCACATTCTCGGCCGGATCGTAGGCGGCGAGAGTGCCGTCCAGCCCCCGCGCGGCGATAACGGAAATCTCGCGCTCGAACGGCACGAAACTTTCCAGGATCAGCGGCACATTGCCCATCGCCTCGCAGGTGCCGGCGAAACCGCCGGCTTCGATGTTGCGGAAGACGCGCTGGCCCTTGCCGTCATAGCCCATGCGCCGCGTCTTTAGGATGCCGCTGCCGTCGAATGCCTTGAGCGCCGCCGCCAGCCCGTCGTCGGTGTCGACCGGACGGAAATCGGCAGTGGCGATGCCGATGCCGTTGAGGAATGTCTTTTCACTCACCCGGTCCTGCGCCACGTCGAGCGCGCGCGGCGGCGGATAGACCGGCACCTTGGCGGCAAGCGCGGTTGCAGCGGCCACCGGCACGTTCTCGAATTCATAGGTGACGACGGCACTCGCCATGGCCAGTTCAGCAAGCGCGGCCGGGTCGTCATAGGCGGCCGTGATCTGCCGGTTGGCGACCTGGGCGGCCGGGCAATCCTGCTGTGGCTCCAGCACGACGGTGCGGTAGCCGAGGCGGGCAGCGGCCATTGCCAGCATGCGACCAAGCTGGCCGCCGCCAATGATGCCGATGGTCGATCCGGCGGGCAGGCTCACGGCGTGTCCGTCGGTTCGGCGGCGACCTTGGCGGTCTGCGAGGCGCGCCACGCGTCGAGGCGCTGGGCAAGCTTGTCGTCATTGAGCGCCAGCACGGCAGCGGCTAGGAGGGCAGCGTTGGCCGCACCTGCCTTGCCGATTGCCAGCGTTCCGACCGGAATACCGGCCGGCATCTGGACTATGGAGAGCAGCGAATCCTGGCCCGACAGCGCCTTCGATTCCACCGGCACGCCAAACACCGGCAGTGGCGTCATCGCCGCCGTCATGCCGGGCAGATGCGCCGCACCCCCGGCGCCTGCGATGATCACCTTGTAGCCGGCCGCCTTGGCGCCCTTGGCGAATTCATAGAGCCGGTCGGGCGTGCGGTGCGCCGAAATGATCAGCCGCTTATGGGGGACACCAAGCGCCTCCAGCGTCTCCGCTGCCTGGCGCATCGTCGCCCAGTCGGATTGGCTGCCCATGATGATGGCGACGTCGGCGCGTTGATCGTTCAAGCTTCTGCTCCCGGCGACAAAGGCGCGCCTTAGCGGAATTCGCGCGGGGCCGCAAGGATTTCAGGCCATCGGCGAGGTGCCAACGGCCATATCCGGCTCATACCGCTGCTTTGCGGAAGCGGGCGACGAAGTCGTCGAGTTCGGGGCGCTCCATGTCGGAGATCGCCCAGTAGGAGAAGGCGCCGTCGCTCCAGTGCACCATCGAGAAGCCGCCGGAGGAAAGATCGTCCGGCTGGATAATCTTGCCGTCCTGCTGCGGTTCGGCGACGAGCGTGATCAGGTGCTCACGGTGGCGGTAGACCAGTGCCGGCACCGGCCGGCCTGATATCACCTCGACCCGGCCGCCGATGAGGGCGAAACCGTCTTGGGCAAGGTCCGGCGCGGGCGGCGAGACGCCGATCCGGGCGTCGAGCCAAGGCTTGACCGTATGGCGGTCGGCGGAAACGATGTCGATCGGGCTCGCAGCGAGCAGGCTGCGGCGATGGCCGCTGGCGACAGCGGCGGCAAAGCCGTCTTCCGCGCTGTTGAACATCACCCATTGCGTCGCGCCGCTGGCCAGCACCGCGCTGATCATGATCGACGCGGCCATGGCGCGCCAGTCGAACGAGCCGAAGCGGCGTGCCCTTGGCGATGTCCACGCCTGCGAAGGACGCGTCCCGGCTTCCGGTCGCTGGCCTGCGCTGGCAATCAATCCCGGGAGCTTCGACGGCGTGCCGCGCTGCGGCTGGGCCGCATCGGCTTGGTCCTGCTGGTCGGTGCCCGCCATGCCGATTGCTGCGATGCGGGTCCGAAAGGCGTCGCTGACTTCGGGGCGCGGCAAGCGGCTGACCGCGCCTCGCAAGGCAAGGATGCGGGCATGCTCGGCGGCAAGCCGGGGGTCGGTGGCGATGCGACGCTCCACGGCAAGGGCCGCCGCCGCATCGAGCTCGCCATCGACAAGGGCCTGGATCATCAGTCTGATACCTTCGGGATCATTGGGCAGTCCGTCGTCATGGCCGGTCATGGCGCTCTCCCCAGTTCAGATGCCAGCAGGCTACGGGCCCGGGCAAGCCTGGACATCACCGTACCGATCGGCACGTCGAGCATGGCCGCAATCTCGCGATAGCTGAGGCCGTTAATGTCGCGCAGCACCAGCGTTTCGCGAAACGGCTGCGGCAGGGCAGCGATTGCCGCCTCGAGTGCCGCCGTATCGGCCTTGGCGATCAGGCTCGCTTCCGGACCGTCCTCGTCGGGCAGGCTGGTGCCATGGGCCGCCGCCATGTCGTCGAGATCGCCGAGATCACCGACGGCCATCATGGCGCGCGGCCGATTGCGCGCCATCCAGGTGTAGGAGGTGTTGCGCACGATGGTCAGCAGCCAGGCACGGGCGTTGCCGCCGGCATAGCCTGACATGCCGGTATGCGCCTTGATGCAGGCGTCCTGCACGACATCCTCGGCGTCGGCGGCATTGCCGGTCAGCCAGCGGGCAAGCGCCAGCGCGTCGCCGAGATGCGGCAGCACCACCTGGTTGAAGCGCTCTGCCAGGGCCCTCTCGCTCAAAGCAGCACCATGATCCCCTCCGGAGCGGACAGGCCGTGCCGCCTCAAGATGCGACAGCGATTTTGCCTGGCTTGCAGGGGCAAAGCCCCCGGAAACGGGCAAAGTCGCTTGCCTTGCTGAAAGTGAATTCATCTGCCTCACCAGTGTCAAGCGCCATGAAAAGAAAGCGCGCCACGGAGGAGGGACTGACGACGGTCATGCTCGCCAGCGGATGACGGCGGCTGCCGCCGCAGCCAGGTTCGCTGTGCTCGCGATGATGGGCATGCCGATCTCCTCAACGCCAGCCGTGGCGTATGTCGAGGAGACTTGTTGAGGAGACGATTTATTCCCGCGCGGGCATATCCGGCTGTTCACGGTCGCGTGATCAGCCGGTGCTTTCGGCATGGTCGGTTGGCGATCAATCCGGCCAGCGCAAAACACCCGACGAATCCTTGCGCGCAATTTTCATCGCGTCGGCCGGGCGCTCCTTCGCGGTCAGCACGGCGCGCAGGCGCTCAGCGACGACGTCCGCCTCGCCCGGATGAAGGTTACAGGGGTCGAGGAAGAAATGGCCGCGCTCGACCTCATGGTTGCGCACGATGATCGGCGGCGAGCCGGCGGCAAGCGCCGAGGCAAGACCGGCGGCGGTGAAGCGGCTCTCGGGCGAGACGAATATCTGCAGCCGGTCGAGCGGATTGGCGGTGGGGTCGGGAATGATGATGGCGGCGATGCCGGGCAGTCCCTGCAAAGCGTCCTTCCACAGATTGAGTGCCGCCTCCTCACGCCGGCGGATGCCGGCATGGTCGCGCTTCTCCCAGGCTTCGAGCGCCGCCATGGTGCCGGCGATGCTTTCCTTGCCGACCTTCATGGCGCGGGCGACACCGCGGTTCTGCAGATAGGCTGATCGCACCAGGTCCTTGCGGCCGGTGACGATACCGCTGGTCGGCCCGCTCAGGAATTTGTGGCCGCTGTAGACGACGACATCGGCGCCGCGCGCGAGGAAACCGCGCAGATCGTATTCGGACGCGGCGTCAACGATGACAGGCACCCCCTTGGCGTGGCAGATCTCGCAGAATTCCTCCAGCGACAACATGCCGTATTGCACGGTGTGGTGGGCGACGACGTAGAGGCCCGCCGCCGTGCGCTCGTTGATCGCTTCGCGCACATGATAGTCCTGGGTGACGCTGACCGTGCCGGCGGGCACCACCCTGGCGCCGGCGACGCGGACCGACTGGTCGATCGGCGCGCCGTAATTGACGATGTGGCCAAGCTGGATGACGACCTCCGATTTGAGGTCGCCGGTGTCGTCGGGCAGACGCTCGATGGCGAGCAGGTTGGTTCCGGTCATCGCGCCGGCAATCGCCATGGTGATGCCGCTTGCGCAACAGGCGGTGATGAAGCCGGCCTCGCCGCCGGTGAGGCGCGCGACAACCGTGCTCGCGGCGCGCTGCAGATCGTCCATCTCCACCCATTGCGAGGCCATTTCGGCCATGGCGTTGACGGCTTCCGGGACGATGATCGAGGCGCCGAGCGCGGTCATGGTGCCGGAGACGTTGATGATCGGCCGCAAGCCCAGCCGTTCGCGGATGGTGGTGTTGGAGCCGGTGTCGGAATAGGTTTTCATGTGAGCAAATCCCGTGGGTGGCAGGTCAGGCGGCGATCTCGACGACCGCTTCGATTTCGACGGTGATGTTTCCAGGCAGCGAGCCGACGCCGATCGCCGAGCGCGCGTGGCCGCCGATCTTGTCGAAGACATTAGCGAACAGGTCCGAACAGCCATTGACCACCTTTGGATGGTCGCTGAAGGTCGGCGTCGCATTGACGAAGCCGAGCAGCTTGACGACGCGCACAATGCGGCCGAGATCGCCGGCGGCGGCATGCATGACGGCAAGCAGGTTGAGCCCGGTCAGCCGGGCATGCTGATAGGCCTGCTCGACCGTCACATCCTCCCCGACCTTGCCGGTGCAAAGTGTGCCGTCGGCGCGCAGCGGCCCCTGGCCGGAGAGGAATATCAACCGGCCGCTCTCGGCATGGGTGACGAAGTTGGCGATCGGCGTCGGCGGCTCGGGCAGCGTCAGGCCGAGTTCGGCGAGCCTGATATAAGGCGTCATGGATGAAGGCTCCTTGGGCGGCCTGGCCGCCTGAGTTTAGAAGTGCGAGGCGCGGAAGCGCGCCAGGAAAGTGCGGAGGCGCTCGTTGGTGGTCTCCGTCGCGAGGATCTCCCTCGGCGGCCCGACGGCGCTGACGCCGCCGTCGGCCATGAAGACGATGCGGCTCGAAGCGTCGCGGGCGAAGGCCATTTCGTGGGTCACCATCAGCATGGTCATGCCGTCCTCGGCCAGGCTGCGCACCACCGCCAGCACCTCGCCGACCAGTTCGGGATCGAGGGCGGAGGTAATCTCGTCGAGCAGCAGGATCTTCGGTTCCATGGCCACGGCGCGGGCGATGCCGACGCGCTGCTGCTGGCCGCCGGAGAGTTCAGCCGGCAGGCTGTCGGCCTTGTGGGCGAGGCCGACGCGGCCGAGCCAATGTTCTGCGATCGATCGCGCCTCGGCCTCTTTCTTTCCCCGCACCTTGGTCAGGCCCAGCATGATGTTGCCGGCCGCCGTCAGGTGAGGGAACAGGTTGAAGCTCTGGAACACCATGCCGGTCTCGGCACGCATGGCGGCAAGATCGCGCTCGCTGCGGCGCTGGCGCGTTCCGGCCTCGCGGTAGCCGACCTCGTTGCCATCGATGCGGATCGAGCCGCTGTCGTAGCTTTCGAGGAAGTTGACGCAGCGCAGCAGGGTGGTCTTGCCGCTGCCGGAAGGGCCGATGACAGTCACCACCTCGCCGCGCTTCACCTGAAGGCTGACGGAGCGCAACACCTCGACGGTGCCGAAGGCTTTTGAGACGTCGCGCACGTCGAGCAGTACCGGACCGGCGTTTTGGGCTTCGGACATCGTGCTAATCCCGGATGAAGGAGAAACGCCGCTCGAGCCGCCGGCTGGCGAGCGAGAGTGCGTAGTTGACCGCGAAATAGATGAGCGCGCCCAGTATATAGAGCGGCATCGCTTCATAGGTACGGCCGATGACCTGGTTGATGGCCTGCATCAAGTCGGTGATTCCGAGCAGCGACACCAGTGCGCTGCCCTTGACCGCGTCGGTGACCCCATTGATCCAGGGCGGCAGGAAGCGCCTGAAGGCCTGCGGAAAGATGACGTAGGTGAGCCGTTGGCGAAAGGTCAGCCCGACCGCCATCGCGGCCTCGGACTGTCCCTTCGGGATCGAGCCGACCGCGCCCCTGAGATACTCGATGACCTGCGCCGTCTTGAACAGAGTGAGCGCGGAAACCGCGGCCCAGAACGACGGCAGATGCAGCCCGATCGCGGGCAGGCCGTAATAGACGAAGAACATCAGCACCAGGATCGGAATGCCGCGAATGGTGTCCGAGAAGATGCGCACCGCCCAGCGCAGCGGCATTGGCCCGTAGACCAGGCCAACGCCCAGCAGGACGCCGGCGATGAGCGACAGAACCACGACCAGCAGCGAGACCCACAAGGTCACGGCGAAGCCTGCGGCAAGGAAGGGCAGTGCGTAGAGGATCTGGCTCAGCATGTCAGCGCGCCGCCCTGAACCGGCGCTCCACGAGCCGCAGTCCAAAAAGCATGATGTAGCCCGTCACCAGATACATGGCGGTGGTGACCAAGTAGACCTCGACGATGCGGAAGGTGTTGAAGTTGATCCACTGGGCGCCGAAGGTGAGTTCCGGCACCGAGATGACCGAGGCGATCGAGGTGTCCTTGAACAGCGAGATGAAGGTGTTGGAGAGCGCCGGCAGCGTGATGCGCAGCATGGTCGGCAGGCGCACATGAAGCAGCCTTTGCCAAGGCGTCAGGCCGATCGCCTTGCCGGCGTCGAGCTGTCCGCGCGGGACAGCCTCGAGGCCCGAGCGAAACACCTCGACCAGATAGGCGCCGCTATAGACCGACAGGGTCAGCACAAATGAGGTTGGTGCGCTGTAGGCCAGGTCGACCACGGTCGGCAGGCCGTAGAAGACGAGATAGACCAGCAGGATCAGCGGCACGTTGCGGATGAATTCGACGTAAGCCGCGATCACCGCCCGCACGACGCGCCCGGCCGAGACATACCAGACCGCGAGCACCAGACCGATGACGACGCCGATGGCGATCGAGATCACGGCAAGTTCGAGGCTGAGCAGCAGGCCGCCCCAGAGCTTGTCGAAATGCCGCCAGATCAGGTTGAAATTGAGGGCATAGCCCATGCATCCGCCTCGGTGTGAAGGGCGTCGAGTCGATTGCGGAAGGGCTGGAATGCCGCCCTTCCGCGATCCGGGATCAGATGACCGGGAAGCCGGGGTGACGCGCCGGCGGTTCCTGGCCGAAATAGTCCTTGAAGGCTGCGTCGTAGAGCGCTGATTCATGGCCGAACATGGCGATGGTGAAGGTCTGGTTGACGAAGGTCAGCCAGTCGAGATCGCCTTGCCGAAGTGCTGCGCCGTAAAGCATCGAATACCAGCTCTTGCCGGCATCGAAATACTTGTCGGGATTGCGCGAGGCGAGCCAGCGAACGGTGGACAGGTCGACAGCGGCAGCGTCGGCGCGCTTGGATTCAAGCGCCTGCAGCACGTTGGCCTGAGTGTCGATCTGCAGCACCTGCGCCTGTGGCAGGGCGTAGTGGACCGAGCTTTCGGCGTCGACATTCTGCAGGATGGAAATGCGGGTCGCCGAACCGCCGGCGAGCAGCTTGTCGAAGGTCTTGTTCTCGGCGGTCGGCAGCGTCAGCAAGGCAACGCCCTCGACATAGTAGGGTCGGGAGAAATTGATCAGCTGCGAGCGCTGGGCTGTCATGGTCATGAACTGGATGGTGATGTCGACCTTGTTGGTGGTGACGTTGGGAATGCGCTGCGCCGGATCCTGCATGACGAACTCGACCTTGGTCGGATCGTCGAAAAGGCCCTTGGCGAGGATGCGGCCCATGGTGATGTCCATGCCGACCAGTTCGCCGGCATCGTTCTCGAAATGCCAGGGTGCGTTGGTGCTGCCGGTGCCGACAATCAGCTTGCCGCGGTCGAGCACGGTGCGCAGCAGGCTGTCGGATGCGGCTTGCGCTGCGGCCTTCTGGGCATCGACGGTTGCCAGAACGCCTGCCGTCGCAAGTCCCGCCATTCCCAATTTCAGAAAATCACGTCTTCCGGATGTGTCGTTCACGGCGACCTCCTTTCGTGTTGTGTTCCCCTATGCACAGGCCATGCACGCGACAGCGACTATCAAAGATTGTCCCTTACAAGAGACGCATGTATCCTGTACAAGACAGATACTAACACCGGGAATCGACAATGCAAGATGGTAGTGTTTTGGCTGTTTCAGCCGACGAGAAGACGCCGGGCTCCCGTGAAAAGGGTCTCAACCGGGTCCTGGAGATCCTGGAGTTTCTTCACACGACGCAGCGTGCGATCGGCATTGGCGATCTCGCCAAGGGGGTCAATGCGCCGCGTTCGACGACCTACACGCTGGTGCGGTCACTGGTCGATGCCGGGCTGCTGGAAATGGCCGGCGATGGCAACCGCGTCTATTTCGGCAAGAAGCTCTACCTCTACGGAATGGACTACGTGCGCGGCAACGACCTGTTGCGGCGCGGGCGCCAGGAGGTCGATCATCTGTCGCGCGAGACCGGCGAGACCTCGGAACTGTGCATGCTGCAGAGCGGCCGTTACACGATCGTCCACTCCAGCCCCGGCACCAGGCCGTTCCGCATCAGTTCGGCCACCGGCCTGCAGATACCGCTGCCCTGGACCGCCTCGGGCCGGCTGCTGCTTGCGGGGCTGGATAGAGCGGCGATCGAAGCCATGGTGTCGGACGACGATCTCGTGCTGCCCGACGGCCGCAAGCTGCGGCTCGAGGATTTCATCGCCGACATCGCAAAGGCAGGGGTGACCGGCTACTGCGTCACCTCGGGTCTGGTCGACGCCTATACGAAATGCCTCGCCGTGCCGGTCTTTTCAGCGCCAGGCAAGGTCGAGGCAACGATGTGCCTGGTGGTTCCGATCGACACGTCGGAGGAGCGGACCGCCGATCTCATCGGCCTGCTGCGCGGCCGCGCCGCCGGGCTTTCGATTGGCGGATAGGCGGAAAGTGCCGGCGAGCGCGGGCCGGTTCCGTCTCAGGCGATGATGTCTGGAATGATCTTGTCTTCCAGCTTCATCAGCCGGTCCTTGAGGGCCAGCTTCTTCTTTTTCATGCGCTGGATCTGCAGCGGGTCGCAATTCATGGCGATCATCGCGTTGATCGCCGCATCGAAATCGGCGTGTTCCTGCTTCAGCCGGGAAAATTCGAGGCGAGTATCGGCCTGTTCCTGATCGGACATTCTCTACCGTCTGCACGTCTGCGGCGCCCAAAACTGGGCTTGGTTGGGCGGGGGCGGCAATTTCTGCCACCGGCGCGCAGCCCATATCACATTTCACGTTGTCGTGGAATGCTACCACGCAGCATTCGACATCGCTGCCTGATGGTGGCACACTGTCATTGTGCCGTCACAGATGCGACCTGCGGTGGACGTGCCTTTGACGGCTGCAATCGAGGAAACCATGAAAGGGAGAACCAATCATGTCTCTTGCATCCCATCTTGATGAGTTGCAGCGGAAACACGGCGACATCGAACGCGAAATCGATGACGCGATGAACCACCCGTCGGTGGACGATCTCGACATCGTAAATCTCAAGCGACGCAAGCTGGCACTCAAGGATGCGATTGAGAAACTGAGGGCGCAACCAACCTCGCATTGACGCTCACCTGACATAGCCGCTCACCACTGGCGGTCTTCCTTGCCGGCGGCACCTGCCGCCGGTGCAGTGGTTTTAATTTCAGCGATTCCATAAGTCGAAGCTAATATCCTTCAGGCTCATTTGTGCCCGGCCGCCGTCAGGTCGGCGTGCTGTTCAGGTCCCCGGCGGGGATCAATTGCTGCCAGTGGCGACCTGTCGCCATTGACAAGCCACCTTTGCTCCTCCACCTCATGCCCGGACTTCAGCGCATCGGACCCGGCTTGTGCGTCCAAGCGGACGCACGGGCTTCAGAGAGACGCATAGCGCTCCAGAGAGACGCATGGCGCTCCAGAGACAAAAGGCTGCCGGCATGACCGGATATTTTTCCTTTCCTTTCCCCCGCCGCACCTCGGTCGGCGTCGATGTCGGCGGTGTGGTCGTCGGCGGCGGCGCGCCCGTCGTCGTACAGTCGATGACCAATACCGACACGGCCGATATCGACCAGACGGTCGCGCAAGTCGCGGCGCTGCACCGCGCCGGTTCCGAGATCGTGCGCATCACCGTCGACCGCGACGAGAGTGCGGCCGCCGTGCCGCGTATCCACGAACGCCTGTTGCGGCTCGGCATCGATGTGCCGCTGGTCGGCGACTTCCATTATATCGGCCACAAGCTTTTGGCCGACCATCCGGCATGCGCCGTGGCGCTGGCCAAGTACCGCATCAATCCCGGCAATGTCGGCTTCAAGGACAAGAAGGACCGGCAGTTCACCGATATCGTCGAAATGGCGATCAAGCACGACAAGCCGGTACGCATCGGCGTCAACTGGGGCTCGCTCGACCAGGAACTGTTGACCCGGCTGATGGACGACAACCAGGACAACGGTTTCCCCCTGACCGCGCAGGAAGTCACGCGAGAAGCGATCGTGCAGTCGGCGATCCTGTCGGCCGAGATGGCCGAAGAGATTGGCCTTAGCCGCGAAAAAATCATCCTGTCGGCCAAGGTCAGTGGCGTGCAGGACCTGATCGCCGTCTACACCGAACTCGCCACCCGTTCCAATCACGCGCTGCATCTCGGCCTCACCGAAGCCGGCATGGGCTCCAAAGGCATCGTCGCTTCTTCCGCCGCGATGGGCATCCTCCTGCAGCAAGGCATCGGCGACACCATCCGCATCTCGCTGACGCCGGAGCCCAATGGCGACCGCACCCGCGAGGTGCAGGTGTCGCAGGAACTGCTGCAGACCATGGGCTTCCGGCAGTTCGTGCCGATCGTCGCGGCCTGCCCCGGCTGCGGCCGCACCACCTCCACCGTGTTCCAGGAACTGGCGCAGAACATCCAGGCGGACCTGCGCAAGAACATGCCGGTGTGGCGTGAGAAATACCCGGGCGTCGAGAACCTCAAGGTCGCCGTGATGGGATGCATCGTCAACGGCCCGGGTGAGTCCAAGCATGCCGATATCGGCATTTCGCTGCCCGGCACCGGCGAGACGCCGACCGCGCCTGTCTTCGTCGACGGCAAGAAAGCGGCGACGCTGCGCGGGCCGTCGATCGCGGCGGATTTCGAGAAAATGGTCGCCGACTATATCGAACAGAGGTTCGGTCAGGGCGGCAAGGCCGCGGCAGAGTAGGCCAGATGCGGCGTTTCCTCTGGGCGGCGCTGATATTCCTGTGTGGTATGGCCTGGTCGACGCTTGCCCAGGCGGATCCACCGCAATCTGCCAAGCAGCGGCTGATCGACAAGGTCTGTAACCTGATCCAGGCGCATGCCGACCAGAACGGCCTGCCCCGGGATTTCTTCGCCCGCCTGATCTGGAAGGAAAGCCGGTTCGATCCCAACGCCGTGAGCCCTGTCGGCGCCGAGGGCATCGCCCAGTTCATGCCGGGCACCGCCAAGATGCGGGGGCTGGAAAATTCCTTCGACATCACCCAGGCGATCCCGGCGTCGGCTAGATATCTCGCCGAAATGAAGGCCGGCTATGGCAATCTCGGTCTGGCCGCCGCTGCCTACAATGCCGGCGAGAGCCGGGTGTCGCGCTGGCTGAATTCCGGCGGCTTCCTGCCGATGGAGACGGAAAGCTATGTCTTCGACGTGATGGGCGAGCCGGTCGACAAGTTCACGGACCGGGCCTATGCCGGAAAAGTCGAGCCACTCGACGGCAAGCTGGATTTCGCGGTCGCCTGCCGCAAGCTGCCGGTGATCATGTCGAGAACGGTGGCGATGGCCTCGATCAACATCAAGCCATGGGGCGTCCAGGTGGCGGGCAATTTCCGCCGCAGCGCCGCGATCAGCCAATGGCTCAGGGTGCGGGGCCGTTTTCCGGCCCTGCTTGCCGGGCATGATCCGGTGGTGAGCCGGGTGCGCACGCCGATCGGCCGGCGCGGCATCTACGCTGTCAGGATCGGGATCGACGACCGAACTGCGGCCAATGTCATCTGCCAGAAACTGCAAAGCGTCGGTGGCGCCTGCGTGGTGGTGCGCAACCGGTAAAGGCCTGAAGACGGCGCCCGTCGCATCCAGCAACAATTTCAGCTATAGGGCGGCCACCATCTCTCCTTGGGCAGCAGCCCTGTCATCGCGAGCGCCCATGTTCGACGGATACATCATCTGCGGCACGCCCAGAACCGGCAGCACCCTGCTGTGCAAGCTGCTGGCGGCCACCGGAACGACCGGCGACCCCCACTCATTCTACCGGCGGCAGGATGTGTCGGAGTGGGCCGAGGATTGGGGACTGCCCGCTCGCGACACGATGGGCGAGCTTGAATTCCAGCTTGCCTATCTCAATGCGGCGATCGGTGCCGGCAAGGGCGATACTGAAATCTTCGGCTTGCGCCTGATGCAGGAGAACCTGGGCGAGCTTTCGGCGATACTCGACCGGATTTTTCCGGAGCTTGCGTCGGACAAAGCGCGTTTCGAGAGGGCTTTTGGCCGTGTCCTCTACATACACCTGTCGCGCGAAAACAAGCTCGCGCAGGCCGTCTCCCTGGTCAAAGCCCGGCAAACCGGTCTTTGGCATATCGCTCCCGACGGAACCGAAATCGAAAGGGTAGGGCCTGCCAGGGAACCTCACTATGATTTCGAGCGCATCAAGGGTGAGGTCGAAGAGTTGGAAGCCTATGATGGCGCCTGGAACATCTGGTTCGCGCAACAGGGCATAGCGCCATTGCGGATCGGCTATGAGCACCTTGCCGCCGAGCCGGCCGTGGCACTGCTGCGCATCTGCGAAGCCCTGGGCGTCCGGGCACCGGATGTCCGGCATGTCAGGCCCGGCGTCGCCAAGCTCGCCGACGAGACGAGCCTGGACTGGATGCGCCGCTTTCATCTGGACGCAGCCGTCTGAGGCGTTGATGGGTGGTCAGGCGGTCTTGGCCACCACCGTCTCGCTGAGCCAGGTGCCGATCTTGGCGCCGAGGCGATCGGGCGAAACGGGCTTGGGCAGATAGTCGTCCATGCCGGCCTCGATGCACTTGTCGCGGTCGCCCTTCAGCGCATGCGCGGTGACGCCGACGATCGGGATGTGGCCGCCGGACGAAGCTTCGATCGTCCGGATGGCGCGTGTCGCCTCATAACCGTTCATTTCCGGCATCGAGACGTCCATCAGAACCAGCCTCGGGTGCAGCGACCGGTACATCTCGACCGCGGTGCGGCCATTGCCGGCGATGCGGTAGCTCAAGCCGAGCCCATTGAGGATTTGGCCGAACACCATCTGGTTCACGTCATTGTCCTCGGCGATGAGGATGTCGATCGGGCTGTTCGGCGCGGCGTTCGATTCCGGCACTGCCGCGACCGGCAGGGCGGGGCCGCGGATAACCGTGAAGGCCGGCGGAGCCGGCTGAGGCATCGGTTGGACCGGCTCGCGAATGAACTGCGCCTTGCCGGCCTGCGAGCGCGCCTTCTGGATGACCGAGATGACCGTGCCGAGCAGGACCGCCGACCGCGCCGGCTTGGTCAGATGCGCCGATATGCCGAAGTCGATGATCATCTTGCCGAAATCGACCTGGTCGACCGAGGTCAGGATAACGACCGGGATGGCGGACAGCCGGCTGTCGGCGGCGATGGCCCGGGCGACATCGGCGCCGTTCATGCCGGGCATCTGATAATCGAGGATGATACAGTCGACGCTGGCGCCGAGTTGGCAGGCGCGATCGAGGAAGGCGAGGCCTACCGCGCCGCTTTCGGCGGCGGCGCAGTCGAAGCTCCAGCTTCTGAGCTGTTCCAGCAGGATCTCGCGGTTGACCGGATTGTCGTCGATGACCAAAACGCGCGCGCCGGTGACGTCCACCGGCACGATAGCATCGCGCGCCTCGGCACGGTGGACCGGCAGCGGCACGGCGAACCAGAAGACGGAGCCGCGGCCGATCTCGCTCTCGACGCCGATCTTGCCGGCCATCAGGTCGACGAGACGGGCGGCGATGGCGAGCCCAAGGCCGGTGCCTTCGTGACGGCGGGTCGAGGAGCCATCGACCTGGGCGAACTTCTCGAACACGTTCTGCAATTTCTCGGCCGGGATGCCGATGCCGGTGTCCTCGACGCGCAGCTTGAGCTGGACGACGTCGTTGACGGTTTCGCCGCCGACATCGATCAGCACATGGCCCTTCTCGGTGAATTTAACCGCATTGCCGACCAGGTTGGTGACGATCTGCCGAAAGCGGCCGGCGTCGCCAACGACATGGGCCGGCAGCCTGGGGTCGACGCGCACGATAAGTTCCAGGTTCTTCTCGGCGACGCGCGCCGAGACCAGCGTCGCCACATCCTCCACCGCTTCCGAGAGGCGGAAAGGAGCAGGGTCGAGCGTCAGCTGCCCGGCATTGATCTTCGAGAAATCGAGAATGTCGTTTATGATGGTGAGAAGCGCGTTGCCTGATTTGACGATAACGTCGGTGAAGGTCTTCTGGCGCGGGTTCAACTCGGTCTTGGCCAGCAATTCGGCCATGCCGAGCACGCCGTTCATCGGCGTGCGGATCTCGTGGCTCATGTTGGCCAGGAATTCCGACTTGGCGCGGTCGGCCGCCTCGGCCTTGAACAAGGATTCGGCCGACTGGGCAAAAGCGCGGCGGATCGCCTGTTCCATCGGCCGGAAGATCCAGAAGGCGACAATGGCCAGGACGGCGAACAACAGGCCGCTCGCCCACAAAAGCAGCCGGTCGCTGGAGGCGTCCGCCAGATGGCGTTCCTCGTCCATCCCGGTGCGGACCCGCACCAGCATGGGCTGAACGAACAGGTCGTTCTGGTTGCGGATTTCGCGAGCGCTCCATTCATCGGTCTTTTGCGCCACCGACATCAGATTGAAGTTGCGAACCATGTCACGCGGCGACCAGAACAGATCGCCGTTGACGGAAGCGGCTGCCAGTTCGTCGACGGTCTTGGCCGACAGGCGCTGACGTATCGCCGCGAACTGGGCGGTCAGTGCCTCGATCTCGCCGGTCAGACGCTCGGAATGGTCGCGTGCCGAAGCCGTCAGCGCATCGCGCGTCTCGATCCGCCAGGCGGAGCTGGTTGTCTCGGCGAAGCTGGTGGCGTTGCGCAGGTCGCGGGTGAAAACGACGAGATTGCTGCTCAGCGCATCGATTTCATGGCGCAAGGAATTGACGCGATTGAGCGCACCCATGATGGCGGCCGAAGCCAGCGCGAAAACCAACAATCCTGAAAGATAACGTATCCGGACGGACCGGATGAAAGAAGAATATTCCGGCATGCGCAACCCCAACACATACGCATTCTAAGAATTGGGATTACGCTTCATTTACATTAAGATTTCGTTGGCACAACCACAGGTGCAATGTGCAACCCGATATGGGCCTTCCGTCAGCTGTTGCGGGTTGCCACGAAGGTCGCGGCGGCCTTCAGCAGGGCCGCCTTTTCGCCATAGGGTTCGAGCAGCGCGTGCGCCTGGCCGACGAGACCGTCGAGCTGCTTGCGTGCCCAATCCGCGCCGTGCAAGGCAACCAGCGTCCCCTTGCCCGCGGCGGCATCCTTGCCGGTCGCCTTGCCCATCTGCCTGGCGTCGGCCGTCAGATCCAGCAGGTCGTCGGCGAGCTGGAAGGCAAGGCCGATCGCTGACCCGAACTCGGCCAGCCTTTCCCGGTCATCCGGCTGTGCGCCGGCCAGGATTGCACCCGCCTCGCAGGCGAAGCGGATCAAGGCGCCGGTCTTCATCGCCTGCAGCCGGATGATGCCGGCCTCGTCCGGTCGCACCAGCTCGGCTTCGAGATCAAGCTTCTGGCCGCCGACCATGCCACCGGCCCCGGCGGCGCGGGCCAGCGCCAGCACCAGCGCGCACCGCCGCTCGGCCGGCAGCGCGGTCGCTTCGCCGGCGAGGATATCGAAGGCGAGCGTCAGCAGTGCGTCGCCGGCCAGGATGGCGGTGGCCTCGTCAAAGGCCTTGTGCACGGTCGGCTGACCGCGGCGCAGGTCATCATCGTCCATTGCCGGCAGGTCATCATGGATCAGCGAATAGCAATGCACGCATTCGAGTGCCGCCGCGACGCGCAGCGCGGCTTCACCATCGGCGGAAAACAGTGCCGCACTTTCCATGACCAGGAAGGGGCGAAGGCGCTTGCCGCCGTTCAGCACGCCATGGCGCATCGCCGCCATCAGGCGATCGGGCCGCGCGATCTCGCCCGATAGCGGACGGTCGTCGAGCAACCGGCGCAGCATCACCTCGGCGGCGGCCGCGCGCCTGATGAGCGCCATTTCGAACGCCATTTCGTCCTCATTCGTCATGGCCGGGACCGGTAGCCGACACTCAGACGTTGCGCAAGAAGGCAAGCGCCATTATGCCGGAGCAAGGAGAAGTGCGGGTTGGGCGGCTTGGCGGAACCGATCGTCGATCATGAGACCGAAAAGCTGGACATGGCGACGAGATCGCGAGGCGTGAACCGTCGCAGTCTCAGGCGCTGGGTCCGGCGTGGCATCGTCGTGGCCGCCGTGCTGGCGCTTATCCCGGTGGTGCTGACCTTTCTCTACCTGCCGTTCTTCGTGCACCCGGTATCGACGCTGATGCTGAAGGACCTGGCGACCTTCTCCGGCTACGACCGGCGCTGGGTTTCCATTGATGACGTGGCACCCGTGCTCGCCCATTCGGTCATCATGTCGGAGGATGGGCAGTTCTGTTTCCACCGCGGCGTCGATCTTGGCGAGCTCAGGGGCGTCGTCGACGATGCGCTGGCCGGCGAGGCGACGCGCGGCGCCTCGACCATCACCATGCAGACGGTGAAGAACCTCTTCCTCTGGTCAAGGCCGCTGGGCTCGGTGCGCAAGGTCGTCGAACTGCCGCTGGCCGTCTACTTCGACGCGGTGATGTCGAAACGGCGCATCATGGAGATCTATCTCAACATCGCCGAATGGGGGCCGGGCATCTACGGCATCGAGGCGGCGGCGCAGCACCATTTCGGCATTTCCGCAAAGCAGTTGTCGCGCCGGCAGGCGGCCCTTCTCGCCGTCACTCTGCCAAACCCGATCGCCCGCAATCCGGCAAAACCCGGACCGGGCCTCAGACGGCTTGCCAACCTGATCGAGCGGCGCGCCGGGCGCTCAGGCGCTTATGTCGGCTGTCTGGACTAGCCGTACAAAAAAGATTCACCGCAGTGCTGGCCAAAACGGTGTCAGGCGTGTATAGGCACCCGACTTTCTCAGATTTAGGCCCGACATGGCCCTTTCACGAGGGCGGGCGGGCTTTTGACCATGTAGTGGAGCATATCCATGGCCGTTCCGAAACGCAAAACCTCTCCGTCCAAGCGCGGCATGCGCCGCTCGGCCGACGCCCTCAAGGCCCCGACCTATGTCGAGGACAAGAATTCCGGCGAAATGCGCCGCCCGCACCACATCGACCTGAAGACCGGCATGTACCGTGGTCGCCAGGTGCTGACGCCCAAGGAAAGCTGAGCCCAGCTTTTTTCGAAGGTTAGAGTTGCAAAAGACCGGCCTCTGGCCGGTCTTTTTGCGTTTGGTGCGGCGTGCGCGCCGGCTACTTCAAGCGCCGAGTTTTCGTCTCTCGTTTTTTCATGTCGGCCGGGCAAACGGCTGACATGGTTGTTGCATCCGGTCTTCGACCGTGTTTGCGGCCGTGCACGAAAAATCTTGACGCCGTGCCTGTGGAGCATTCTACAGAAGGTGCCCCCCATATGGAGACGCCAGATGTTCGGTGCCGTCCCGCTTTTGATCGTGCCTTTCGTGCTCTACAATCTCGGCCTGCTCGGTATATTCGGCGGCGGCGACGATCCGTGGGCGAGCGAGATATTCTCGTTCCGCATGATGTCGGGCGGGGTGTTCTCGATGACGCTCGGCGACCTTATCGTGCTGATCGGGCTGATCTTCCTGTTCCTCGAAATGGTGAAGTCGGCGCGCACGACCACGGCCTCGATCATGGACCATCTGCTGTCGACGCTTGTCTTCGTCGCTTTCCTGGTCGAGTTCCTGCTGGTGAAGGGTGCCGCCCATTCCATCTTCTTCACGCTGATGATCATCGCCCTGTTCGACGTGCTGGCCGGGTTCGCGGTGTCGATGCGGTCGGCCAGTCGCGACATCAATTTGAACTGAGGCTCAGCCCGGATCAGCGGTGAAGCCGGCGGCTTCGATGCCGGCAATCGCGGCTGCCTCGTCATTGTCTGACGTGTCGCCGGAAATACCGACGGCGCCGATGACACTCCCTCCCTTGTCGCGGATCAGCACGCCGCCGACGACCGGCAGCACGCGTCCCCCCGACACGTCGGAAATGCCGGCAACCAGATGCGGACGTTCCTTGGCGAAGGCCTCGACCTTGCGCGAGCCCATGCCGATCGCCAGCGCGCCATAGGCCTTGCCGGCCGACATTTGCGGGCGCAGGAACGAGGCGCCGTCCTGGCGCTGGAAGGCGACCAGGTGTCCGCCGGCGTCGAGCACCGATACGCCGAGCGGCTTGAGCTTGAGATCGGTGCCCCTGGCGAAGGCTGCATTGATGATCTCGACGGCTTTTTCGAGCGACAGCGCGGTCATGGCAATCTCCTGTTGAACAGCCCAATCATCGCCGGCCAGCCGGACCAGGCAATCCCGCTTTCGATTGAAATTGCTTCCTGTGAAGCAGCGGGATCAAGGCGCACCTGTCCGACGGCGTCACGACCGCTCGATTTAAGGCTAGGAATTGGCCAAAAGGCGGGGCGTTACTTTTTCTTGGCGCGGGCCGGCTTCTTGGCGGGGGCGGCAGGCGTGTTGGCTAGATCTTCGGCTTCCTTGGCGAGCCGCAGCGCTCGCAGCTTGTCGGTCTTGGCCTTGCGGGCGTCGCTCTCGGCGACGTACTCGGCCATGGCCTTCTGACGGACCGTCGCCGCCTCTTCCTGCTTCTTGAAGCGCAGATCGGCACGCGCGCGGGCGGTGTCCCTAGAGTTCTCAACCAAGAGCCTATCCAATCCCGTCACGTGTGATTTCCGTCCCTTGTAGCAGAGCCGGCCTTTCAACGGGGAAAATAGTTGGTCAGGCGGCCGGGCTGGCGTTGAGGGCCTTTTCGGCAACCACCGCTTCATAGGCGGCCTGCAGCGTCGCGCGGACAGAGGAGCCGGAAGCCGGATCGAGGGGTGTGCCGAGATGCTCATGGCGCAATTCGTCCATGAATTTCTCCCACATTGGAGGTCCGCCCTTTTCCAGGAGTTCGGCGCGGATCGAAAGTTCCTCGCTGGTCGGCAGCCAGACCCGGCCCCAGGCGCCGAGATGGGCCAGGATCGGCACCAGCGTGATGGCCATCTCGGTGAGGCTGTAGATCGCCTTCTGCTTGTGCGAAGGATCGTCCGCCTTGGTCAGCATGCCGAGCTCCATCAGCCGCTTCAACCGGTCGGCGAGGATGTTGGAGGCAATGCCTTCCATCGACCCGTTGAGCAGTTCACGAAAATGGCGCCTGCCGCCAAAAATCATGTCGCGCAGGATGATCAGGCTCCAGCGGTCGCCGAACACCTCCAGCGAGAGGTTGATCGGGCAGCCGGACCGGCGATCGAGGGTCATTCCATTTTCTCCACAAAACCGGTTGCATTATCGTATCGGTTTTACTATCGTGCAACCGATTGCAAAATGCAAGCAGAATAGGAGGCCATGAGATGACAACCAAAGACCGTCCCGAGATCATATCCGAAACCTTCGGCGATCCAGCGGGTCCGGCACTGCTGCTTATCATGGGCGCTATGGCCTCGATGCTTTGGTGGCCGGAGGCGTTTTGCCGGAAGCTGGCGGATGCCAGCCTATACGTGATCCGCTACGACAATCGCGACACCGGCCGGTCAACCAAATATCCGGTGGGACAGCCGCCCTACACTTTCGACGACATGGCCGACGACGCGATGGCCGTTCTCGACAGCCACGGCATCGGCAAGGCCCATGTCGTCGGCATGTCGATGGGCGGCATGATCGCGCAACTCGTCGCGCTCAAGCACCCCTCCCGTGTCGCATCGCTGACGGTGATCAGCAGTTCGCCCGTGGGGACCGACACTTCGCATTTGCCGCGGACGACCGACGCCTATTTGGAGCATTCGGCCGATGGGGCCAAAGTCGATTGGGCGGACCGCCGCCAGGTCATCGATTTCATGATCAGGGATGCGCGGGCAATCGCCAGCACCGCCCATCCGTTCGACGAGGAGGGGATGAGAGCGTTCATCGAACGGGATTATATCAGGTCCGGCGGCTTCCTGAGCGCCACCAATCATTTCATGCTCAAGGGCACGGATCAGTGGAAGGGTCGCCTGCACGAGATGAAGGCGCCATTGCTGGTCATCCACGGCACGTCGGATCCGATCTTTCCGGTCGAGCATGGCGAAGCCCTGGCCCAAGCTGTTGCCGGCGCGAAACTCCTTCGCGTCGAAGGCGGCGGTCACGAACTGCATCCGGACGACTGGCCTGACATGGAAGCCGCTATCGTCGCGCACGTCCGATCCAGCTGAGACTTCGCGGGTCAGCCTTGATGAGCAAGGCTCACCGAAATAGTTAAGCAGATGATTCAGTGTTGTTGCAGAAACAGACGAGCACAAGAATGTCCCTGACGCTGCATTTCCATCCGCTGGCCTCCTTCTGCTGGAAGCCGCTGATCGCGCTCTATGAGAACGCCACGCCTTTTTCGCCGGTCATTGTCGATCTCGGCGACGAGCGATCGCGCGCGGCCTTCCTGAAGGTTTCGCCGACCGGCAAGATGCCGGCGCTGCGCGACGACGCGCGTGACCGTACGGTGCTGGAATCAACCATTGTCGTGGAGTATCTGGCCGCGCACTATCCGGGACCGGTCGACCTCGTTCCCGCCGACATCGACATGGCGCTGGCGGTCCGACAGGCCGACCGCTTCTATGATTTCTATGTGCAGGAGCCGATGCAGAAGATCGTCGGCGACAGGTTGCGGCCGCAGGACAAGACTGATCCATTCGGTGTCGAGCAGGCGCGTGCCCAGTTGCGCAATTCCTACGCCATCATCGAACAGGAGATGCAATCGAGAGAATGGGCTGTGGGCGATGCCTTCACCATGGCCGATTGCGCGGCGTCTCCGGCGCTCTTCTACGCCAACAAGGTCGAGCCGTTCGGCGACAGATATCCTGCCGTGAAGCGCTATCACGACCGCCTGCTGCAGCGCGCTGCCTTCATCAGGGTGATCGAGGAGGCGCAGCCCTACTTCAAGCTCTTCCCCTACAACAACGGCTGATCGCGATGCTGCATGATCCCGCCCAGCTCGACCTGATGTTTCAGGCGCTCGCCGATCCGGCGCGGCGGCAGATGGTCGACCGGCTGTCACGCGGCCCCGCCTCGGTGAGCCAGTTGGGCCGAGCCGCTGGCCATGTCGCTGTCGGCGGTCGTCCAGCACCTCAATCTCCTGGAGGCGAGCGGTCTCGTGCGCACACAGAAGGTCGGGCGGGTGCGCACCTGCCAGATCGAGCGGAAGGCACTGCGAGCGGCCGAGCACTGGATCAACGAGCGGCGCCTCTCATGGGAACGCCGGCTGGATCGGCGCGGCGACTTCCTGGCCGAGAGCTAGACAGCGCGGGTACCGCGGCTAAAGCGCGTCGCGTCGAAAAGGATATTTGCGACGCGCCTCAGGTCTTTGCCCGATGCGTGTCGTTGTCGCAAAACCGAGATCACTTTTGCGCGACATGCATTAGAAATGATCACGCTTCCCAGAATTGATCGAGCCAGATGTTGAGTCTCAGGAAGCCGGCATTGCTCACCGTATAGACACGCCTCGTGCCTTCAGCCTTGGCGTTGACCAGTCCGGCATCGAGCAACACTTTCAGATGCTGTGACACGGCCGGACGGGAGACCGGCAGCCCGGCCGCCAATTCGTTGACGGTCTTCGGACCGCGTCGAAGTTCTTCCAGAAGATGGCGCCGATTGGGATCGGCGATCGCCATGAAGGCGTCGGAAAACATCATGCCTCATTTGTGAGGCAAAGTTTTTCAAATCTCAACTGTTTGCTTCTGCTTTTCTTCTCGGATCAAGCCGCAATGCTTCGGGGGTCACCGAACGGTCGGCAGGCTGCGTCTTGAAGGCATCGCGATCCTCGATCGGCACCGGAGCGCGGCGGCTGATGCGCAGCAGCGTGTAGCCAGCCAGGGACAGATGCGCCAAGGCGGTCGCCAGGAACAGGCCCTCCGGGCGCATCCAGCCCATCAGGGCCGCCGCCAGCAACGGCCCGATCATGGTGCCGAAGCCGTAAAGCAGCAGCAGGCCGCCCGATACCTTGACGAAATCCTCGGAGCGCGCGTGGTCGTTGGCATGCGCCACGGCAATCGAATAGAGCGTGTAGGCGAAAGCGCCGTAGGCGGCGGTGAAGACGAGGACGAAGACTGCGGAGCGCGGCTCGAACAGGAAGATGAGAAGCGCAAACAGCGCCGCGCCGAAAGCGGCACCGGCCAGCACGAAACGCCGGTCGGTCTTGTCGGAGAGACGCCCGGCCGGAAGCTGCATGGCGGCACCGGCGACGACCACAAGGCTCATCATCAAGGCGATCTCGGCAGTAGGGATGCCGATGCGGGCTCCGTAAACCGCGCCAAGCGTGCCCCAGGCGCCATTGGCGATGCCGATCAAGAGGCAGGCAATCGCCGACACGGGAGAGTTGGCGTAGAGCCCCTTGACGTCGAGTTTGACGTCCTGCAGCGGCTTCGGATGCGAGGCCGTCGAGACCGCGGTCGGAATGAGCGACAGGCAGAACAGGATGCCTGTGATCATGAACAGCGACGCCGATTTCACGTCGCCGCCGGCGACGATCATCTGTCCGCCCATGATCGAGGCATAGGTGACCATCATGTAGAGGCCGAAGACGGTGCCGCGGTTCTCGTTGGTGGCCTTCTCGTTCAGCCAGCTCTCGATGACCATGAAGGCGCCGGCCATGGTAAAACCGGTGAAGGCCCGTAGCAGGATCCAGACATACTCGTCGATGACAAGGCCCGTCAGCAGCGCCACGATGGCGCCGGACGCGGCAAAGGCGCCGAAGGCGCGCACATGTCCGGCGCGGCGCACGATGCGCGGCGCAAAGAAACAGCCGGTGACGAAGCCGCCGGCCCAGGCCGTGCCCATCAGGCCAAGCGAAGCGGTCGAGAATCCTTCCACCTGACCGCGCAGAGGCAACAGCAGCCCGTGCAGTCCCGATGCCGCCAGAAGGAAGGCGGTGCCGCGAAGCAGGGAAAGGATCGGTCTGTAGGCTGCGAGCATTTTTTGATCCGGCTGGACTGGGAGGGACGCAGGTTTGAAGACAGTCGCATTCGGGCTTTTCGGCGGCGGGCGGTTACCTCAGCGAATTATCCGCGGCGAAACAGCGCCTCGGCGGCCGACTTGGTATTGTCCTTGGTCTTGAGTTCGGCCTCCAGGCGGGCGATCTCGTCGCGCAGGATGCCGATGCGTTCGGACAGTTCACCGACGGAAAGCAGCGACAGGTCCTGCCCGATCTCGTGCGGACGTGCCTTCTTCTCGGGTTCGTCGTCGAAGATCGCCATCGTTGCTCCTCCTCCGCCAGACCAGATTGGCCATTTGCCTGATTTGCCAATGAGCATACATAGGGCAGGGGTGTCGATGCAAACAGCCGGTAAGAGTGCGGCGAGGAAAGACGGGAAACTTCATGGCGAGCGGACAGAAAATTCCGGCACGGATGACGGCGATCGCGATCTCGGAGCCGGGCGGCCCCCGGGTGTTGAAGCCGGAAACGCGCGACGTGCCGCTGCCCGGCCCCGGAGAAATCCTGATTAAGGTCCATGCCGCCGGCGTCAACCGGCCCGACGTCCAGCAGCGCAAGGGCGCCTATCCGCCACCGCCCGGCGCATCGGACCTGCCGGGCCTCGAGGTGTCGGGAGAAGTGGCCGCTCTTGGCGACGAGATATCGCGCTGGCGCATCGGCGACCGGGTCTGCGCGCTCACGCCCGGCGGCGGCTATGCCGAATATGCTAGGGTTCATGCAGGCAGCGTTCTGCCGCTGCCGGCGGGTTTCACCCACACGGAAGCGGCGGCGGTGCCGGAGAACTACTTCACCGTCTGGCACAATGTGTTCGAGCGCGGCGGACTCAAGAAGGGTGAGACACTGCTCGTCCATGGCGGCTCGTCCGGCATCGGCACTACGGCGATCCAGCTCGCCTCGGCCTTCGGCGCCTATGTCATCACCACCGCCGGATCCCAGGAGAAATGTGACGCCTGCCTGAAGCTCGGTGCCGACCGCGCGATCAATTACCGCGAGCAGGATTTCGTCGCCGCGGTCAAAGAGGCGACCGAAGGCCGGGGCGCCAACGTCATCCTCGACATGGTCGGTGGCGATTATATCCAGCGAAACTACGAGGCCGCCGCTGTCGAGGGCCGCATCGTGCAGATCGCCGTCCAGGCCGGCGCGGTGGCGAGCGCCGACTTTTCCAAGGTCATGGTCAAGCGGCTGACCCATACGGGTTCGACGCTGAGGCCGCGCAGCGTCGAATTCAAGGCCGCGATCGCGGCGGCGCTGGAGGCGCAAGTATGGCCTCTGCTGAGCGCGCGCAAGGTGGCGCCCGTCATGGACATGATCTACCCGCTCACCGACGCCTGGCGTGCGCATGAGCGGATGGAGGAGGGCGAGCATATTGGCAAGATCGTGCTCGACGTCGGCTAGGACGCCAGCATTTTCGGCCCGGCCTGACCGGATCTCGACACGGTCTGGCCAACGCCCTTCGCCCCTGCCTACAGGATGAACAGAAGCTTAATGGTGCAATGCAGCATTTGCATCATTGCTATGCAAAATCGGCTGTTCAAGTCCCGCTCGATGATCACTATTTGAGCATCATCGAAACGAACCCAATTCAGGAGGACTACCATGAACCCGATCCGTGCTTTCCGTAACTGGCGCATGTACAACGAGACCGTTCGCGAACTGAACCGCCTCAACGCACGTCAGCTCAGCGACCTCGGAATCAACCGCGGCGACATCGAGCGGATCGCCCGTCAGGCGATCTGATTGCAAGCGCGACCCGCCGCAAGGCAGGGTCGCAATGCAGAGCCGCTGCGGACGCTTGTCGTCGCCGGTTCCAAGCCCGCTGGACCCTGTCCGGCGGGTTTTGTCTTTTGGGGGCTTCGGATTCATCTCGGCTTCGGCGTGACATGCCATGGCGATCCGCGGCAAATGCGGTGGCAGGGCGCGCAAGCTGGAGGAACGCCATGTCATGGACAATCGGCAAATGCCGACTGTCGGATCTTTAGCGGCCGGCCACGCTTGTTAGCCGCCACCGCGTGCCTTGGTTGGCCACGTCGTCCCAGCTCTTCCAAAAACGTTGCGAAAGCAGTCTGGAACGGTTATACAGGCCGCGAATTTCCCATTTTGGTGGCCCTAAACCACCGCCCGCGCGGGAACGCGGGCGAACGAGAAGGATTTTGCACATGGCCAATACGCTGCTGATGCCCAAGGCGACCGCCGTCTGGCTGGTCGACAACACCGCGCTTTCCTTTGAGCAGATCGCGCAATTCTGCGGGCTGCATCCGCTCGAGGTCAAGGCGATCGCCGACGGTGAATCGGCGCAAGGCATCAAGGGCATGGATCCGATCATGACCGGCCAGCTGACCCGCGACGAGATCGCGCGCGCCGAGAAGGATCCGAACCAGCGCCTGAAGCTTTCCGATCCCAAGGTGCGGGTACCCGAATCCAAGCGCAAGGGCCCGCGCTATACGCCGCTGTCGAAGCGCCAGGACCGGCCGAACGCCATCCTGTGGCTGGTGCGCAACCACCCCGAGCTCAAGGACGCGCAGATTTCGCGCCTCGTCGGCACCACCAAGTCGACGATCGAGCAGATCCGCGAGCGCAAGCACTGGAATTCGGCCAATCTGCAGCCGATGGATCCGGTGACGCTGGGTCTCGCCTCGCAGATCGACCTCGACATGGAAGTCAACCGCGCCTCGCGCGGCCGCGAGCAGGCTCAGCCGGTCGGCGACACGCTGCTGCCGGCGGCACTGACCGAGCGGTTGGTGCCGGCTCCGGAGAAGCCGAAGGACGAGGACGCGGAGCTCGACGCAAACGCCGTCTTCGCCAAGCTGTCGGCGCTGAAGTCGAAGGATACCGATAAGGACGACGAGGAATAGGCTTTTCGCCTACGCAACAAAAAAGCCCGCTTCGAGCGGGCTTTTTTGTACGGTCCGGCAAATCTCAGCTTCGCGCCGCGCGGTCGGGCGCCATGCCGTAATCCTCGCTGCGCTCCACCGCCCGGTAGAAATCGGCAAGCTGCTTGCCGCGTTCCGGCTTGAAGATGCGCCCTGCGATGACCACCGAGGCGATGCGGTCGATGCGGAAGGCGCGGAAATCATCGCGCATCTCACACCAGGCGACCAGCGTCCACACCTTACCCCAGAACCACAGGCCGAGCGGCCTGATATCGCGCAGTGTGCCGCGGCCGGCTTCATCGGAGTAGTCGATGGTCAGCACCTGGCGCTTTTCGACCGCGCGTTCGATCAGGTCGATCGCCTCGCGGGCGGCGTCGCTGACCACCCACATCGGCGTGTGGATCTCGGTGCGGGCGATGCGGTCCTTTTCGGCATCGGGCAGCACGGCACCGATCTTGACCAGCGCTTCGTCGGCGGCCCGCGCCATCGCAGCGCCGCCAAAGGCGCGAACCATACGGGCGCCGGCAACCAGCGCCACGATTTCGTCACGCGTGAACATCAACGGCGGAAGGTCGAAACCCTCCCTCATCATGTAGCCAACGCCGGCCTCGCCGTCGATCGGCACGCCCGTCGACTGCAGGTCGGCTATGTCGCGATAGATGGTTCGCTCGGAAACCTCGAGCCATGTGCCGAGCTTCTGGGCGGTGACCAAGCGGCCACCACGCAGATGCTGCACGATCTGAAAGAGCCTGTCGGCGCGGCGCATCGTTTGCTTCCCCAGTATTTCTCCCATGCATGCCGTGGCTCCCTGACCGGATCCACTTCCACATGACATGCATTACGGTTTCAGCCCTTCGCGCTTGCGCTGCGTGGCAACAAATTTCGCGCCGAAGGACAGGTTCCTCGTTGTCGGCGCCTTCGCATCCAGCACGCGCCGGGAGGGAGCGATGTCGCGGAGCGTCATGCCGCGCTCGAAATCCTCCTTGGCGGCTTCAGCGACCGTGCGCAGATGATAGCCTATGGTGACCGGGCATGTCACTTCGGCGCCGTGCCCGATGGCAAGCGCCGTGCGCAGCGCACGAACGTCCATCTCGACGCCTTCGGGGATAGAGCGGATGAAATCATCGACCTGGCGCGCGGTCGGCACCAGCATCGGCTGGCCCTCGACGACGTCTCCCACCGTGCGCGGCGTTGGTTTCACACCGTTGATACCAGGCGTGTTCAGCCTGTCGTTCCAGTTTTTCATCGATCGTCCTCTCGGCCGGCCATGTGCATCATCCCACCATCGCACGCGCCTCCTGACAGCATACTGTCAGGAGGCTTCAGCATACTCCTTGGCGAACAGCGTCCGCATCTGCGCGAGATCGCCGCCTTTTTCCGGGTAGAGCGTCTGCAGAAAGGCAAGGGCGAAAGTGCCGGGCGCCGAACCTGGCGCGGACACGATCCTGCCGTCGGCCACGGCATAAGGCACGTCCTGATAATTGCCCTCGCCGGCATAGCCGGCCTCGTGGTGATTGATCCAGTCACGGCCATTGCTGGTATGCTTGGCGTTCGCGAACATGCCGGCTCGAGCCAGCGCAAGCGTCCCGGCGCAAATCCCGCCAACGACACCGCCGCGCCTGGCGACGGCCGCCAGCAGTTCGGATATATCCGGCGGCGCCTTGCCCGCCCACTGGTCGGAACCGATGACGGCCACGGCATCGAGATCGGTATTCTCATCGACGATGGCCGACCGGTCTGGTGTCAGCCGAAAACCGCTGATTCCGGTCACCGGCTTGCCTTCGGGCGTAACCGAGACGGCGCGAGCGCCGAACCATTCGACCGCCGACGCCGCCAGCAGCCCATATTCCCAGTCGGCAAAACCCTCGATGAACAGAAAGCCGATTGTCTTCCGATCGGGCATAAGCTCGCTCCATCCCTCGCGCGCCGGACCTAATATCTGGGTGCTGACGCATCAGCGTCCAACTGCTGCGTTGAAAATTTCGTCTCAATTGCCGTGATGGCGACGCTCGGCATACATGTCAGGCCAGCCGATATCCTTGCGAATGTCGGCGGGCAGCGCATTCATGAACCGCTGGGTCCGGATCTCGTTGCGCATCGTGCGGATCTTGCCGACATAATGCTGCATGCCGCGCAGAATGGTAAAACCGTTCATGACCAATCTCCTCTCTCTAACTGGAGACAGTATCGCACACCCCTGCTGACAGCAGTCTGTCAGCAGGATGGCAGGTCGTGCGACGACAGTTCCGCCCCTGCCGTAACAGGTCATGCGGCTGCGGATCGTTCACCAGGATCAGGCTAATCGGGGCCGTATTGTTCATCGCTTGGTGACGAACTGTCGGAATAGGCGGCCTTCAACGAGGTGACCGGAGTTCTGATATCAAAGGAGAAAATTCTTCCCCCAAAAACAGGGAGACGACCATGAGCTTGCAACTGACAGGAATTCACCATCTGACCGCCATCACCGCCAATGCGCCCGGCAATCTTCATTTCTACACGAAGGTGCTGGGGCTGCGGCTGGTCAAGAAGACGGTGAACCAGGATGATACCTCGGCCTACCATCTCTTTTATGCCGACGGCGAGGCAACGCCGGGTACCGACCTCACCTTCTTCGACTGGCCGGTCGGCCGCGAACGGCGTGGCACGCACAGCATCGCGCGGACCAGTCTCAGGGTCGGCAGCCGGGAGAGCCTTGCCTGGTGGAAGCAGAACCTTGCCAGCGAAGGCATCGCGACAGGAGAGATTGCCGATATCGGCGGTTACCCCAGCCTGGATTTCGAGGACCCCGAAGGCCAGCGCCTGCGGCTCGTCAGCGATGGCGGCGAGGGCGGCAGCCATCCCTGGCTGCAAAGCCCGGTGCCGGCCGAGCATCAGATCCGTGGGCTCGGGCCGATCGTGATCAGTGTCCCCGACATCACCAACACCGAGGCGGTGCTGACCGAGGTGATGAACCTGCGCAAGGCGCGTGATTATGCCTCGCCGGACGGCGAGGGCCAGGTCCACGTCTTCGAGATGGGCGCGGGCGGGCCGGCGGCGGAGCTTCATGTGGCCGTGCAGCCTGGGCTGGCGCCCGCAAGCCAAGGCGCCGGTGCGGTTCACCACGTCGCCTTCAGGGCGCCGGACCAGGAGACGTTGCATCAATGGACAGCGCGCCTGGCCGAATTCCGGCTGCCGTCGAGCGGCGAGGTCGAGCGCTACTACTTCCGCTCGCTCTATTTCCGCGAGCCGAACGGCATCCTGTTCGAGATCGCCACCGACGGGCCGGGGTTCACCGCCGATGAGCCGCTGGAGACGCTCGGCGAAAGCCTTGCCCTGCCGCCGTTCCTGGAGGCAAAACGCGCCTCGATCGAGGCCGGCCTCAAGCCGCTGAAATAGATCGCTGCGCGGTCAAGGCGGGCGCCGCGTTCCGGTTCGGGATCGCGGCGCCTTTTCTTTCCCGGAGACAGAACGAACCGCTTTGACAGGTGTCAGCGTTGCTGGTCAAAGGCTACATGACGAAACTCCTCGCCCTTGTCATTGTCGGGTTCATGGTGATTCAGATCATCAAGCCGCTCGGTTGGCCCGGGCTCAGGCGTCGCGGCGATTTCTGGAAATTGGCATTGCTCGCCATGGTGGCAATTTCGCTGGCGGCCGTGCTCGGGCATTTGACATAGGCCCTCGCGACATCTGCCGTCGGCTTCAGTCTGCAAGCACCGGGCCGACGAGATGTTCCGCCCACGCCCGGTAGCCGGCCTCCGAGGCATGAAACCCGTCGGAGGCAAAGCCGGCCTCGGGATTGGTGATCGGCAGGCGCGGGGCCGGCACCGCGCCGCGTTCCAGGCAGAGCCGTTCGCCCATCCGGTTCATCGCGGTGGCGCGGATCTCGAGGATCTTGCCGAGCAGCGACGGCATGGCCGGCGCACGCGTGAACTCCAGCACGGGCGACCATACCACGCGCGCCTCCGGCCATTTGGCGCGCAATGCATAGAGCAGGCCGCCGAACTCTCTCTTGAAACGCGGTACGGAATGAAAATTCTTGGTGTCGTTGGTGCCGATGGCAAGCACGGTATGCGTCCACGGATCGGCCGACAGATTGGGCAGGACGTGGTCGCGGATCTGGCCCGACGTCGCCGAATTGAAGCCGGCGGCACGCCAGCGCACAGCGCTGCCGGTGCGCTGCGCAATCATGACGGCAAGCTGCGCGGCAAGGCCGTTTTCGGAATTGCCGATGCCGACCGACGCGGCGGAGGAATCGCCCAGCACCAGTAGCGAAATCGCTGGCGCCTCGCCGGTGAGATCGTGCATGACCGGGCCTTGCGCCGGCAGCATGCGCGAGGTGCGGCGGCGCACGCCCAATCCCTGCCAGACATAGGCGGGGAAAGCGAGCCAGGTGAGGATGGTCGGAAAGCGTAGCATCGCTGGTCCATTGAACTGGTTTTCGACCAGCATTTAACGCATGTCGCGAGACAGGTGAACGAGCAGTTCCGGTGAAAACACGATCGCCTCGAGCGCTCTACCCTTTGTCTTACGCAATTCCGAAGGCAAGACTGCTTCGCACTGCTGGTTAGCCATCGTGGCAACCGCGCTCCGCTTGCGGCTCGCCTGCATATTGGTCGTGCAGCCGCACCCAATCCATCAGGTTGCGGTAGAGGCCGGTCTCGTCGCGGCCCTTCGGCGTCAGGTCCAGATAGTGGTAGGCGCCGATCAGTTGTTCGCCGCCACGGGCACGCGAAACGAAGGTCAGGAAAATGTCGCCGTTCTCGTCCCTGTAGAAAACGCTGGCGCCCGGAAGCTCCTTCGATGTCCGGGGTCGGGTCTCGAAATTGTAGGTGGTGTCGCCAGCCGCGATCTGCCTGTCGGTGAAGGAAACCTGCATATCGAAGTTGAAATCCGACGCATAGGACGACACCCAGTCGAACTTCCAGCCCATGCGCTGCTTGTAGGCTACAAGCTCGTCCAGCGGCGCGCGCGAGATTACGACCAGCGATACGTCGTGGTGCATGAGGTGCTGGTTGGCACCGTCGATATGATCGGCAAGAAAGGAGCAGCCTTCGCAATGATTGACGCAGCCCGGCCCGAACATGAAATGGTAGACGATCAGCTGGCTGTTGGCGCCAAACAGATCGGCAAGTTTCTTCGGCCCTCGTTCGGTCTCGAAGACGTAGTCCTTGCGAATTTTCAGCCAGGGCAGTTCGCGCCGCTCGGCCGCGATGCGTTCGCGAAGCCGCGTCAGTTCCTTCTCGCGGGCCAGATGTGCCTTATGAGCCTCGAACCATTCTTCGCGCGAAACGACCTTGTTGCGATGCATGAACTTCTCCCTGTTTGCACCCCAAGGACGTACGGGATGGGCGCAAGCCGACATCGCCGCTGCCAGGAATGCCCAGAGAAAATAAGAATGCGAATGCCTTGCCCCAAGGCCGGTGCGACAAAACGAAAAACCCGGGCATATCGGCCCGGGTTTGAAGGGAAGGGACAGCAGTGGGTCTTCAGGCAGCCTGTTCCAGGCTCGCCTTCCATTTACCGAGTGCCGCCAGGTGGTTCATGTGGGCGCGGTGGGTGAAGGCGGCCTGGCCGGCGGCGACGTTCGAGGCCTTGCCGCTCCAGGCCTTCTGCGGGGCGGCCTGCAGCGCGCGGCCGTAGGAGAAGGTCAGCTTCCACGGATGCGGGCCGATGGCGTTGATGGCATTGAGGTTGGCGGTCGCCTCCTCGTCCTCCTGGCCGCCGGAAAGGAAGGCGATGCCCGGCACCGCCGCCGGCACCGTCTCGCGAAACAGTTTTATGGTCTTTGCCGCGACTTCCTCGGGGCTGTCCACCGTGCCCGACTTTTTGCCAGAGAGCACCATGTTGGGCTTCAGGATCGTACCTTCGAGCACGACACGGGCGGCATAAAGCTCGTCATAGAGCTTCGTCAGCGTGGCCTTGGAAACCTCGTAGCAGGTGCCGATGTCGTGGGCGCCGTCCATCAGCACTTCAGGCTCGACGATCGGCACGATGCCGGCTTCCTGGCAAAGGGCCGCATAGCGGGCGAGCGCATGCGTGTTCGCGCCGATCGAGGTGGCCGAGGGCACGCCCCTGGTCGTGTCGATGTCGATCACCGCGCGCCATTTGGCGAAGCGGGCGCCGACCTTATAATAGTCGGCAAGGCGCTCTCGCAACCCGTCGAGGCCCTCGGTGATGGTGTCGCCGGGAAAGCCTGCCAGCGGCTTGGCGCCGGCATCGACCTTGATGCCGGGAATGGCACCTGATGTCTTGATGATGTCGACCAGCGGCGTCCCGTCGGCGGCTTTCTGGCGGATGGTCTCGTCATAGAGGATGACGCCGGAAATGTACCTGGTCATCGCGTCCTTGGCGCGGAACATCATCTCGCGATAGTCGCGACGGCTGTCGGCGGTCGATTCGACGCCAATGACGTCGAAGCGCTTCTTGATGGTGCCGGAGCTTTCATCGGCGGCCAGCAGGCCCTTGCCGTTGGCAACGATCGCGGCGGCAATGTCTTCGAGACGTTCGCTCATCATGCTTCTCCTGAACCGGTTTATCTGCGCCTAGCAGAACACTACCGCCAAAGGAATGATGCCGGAAAGCTCGAATCGATTGAAAGTCGCCGGCGCCGCCGCCGGCTCCCTAGAGTTGATCGGATTGTTGGCGAGCCGGGGTGCCCTCAGCGCTTCAGCACGTCCACGCCGGGCAACGGCTTGCCTTCCATCCACTCCAGGAAGGCGCCGCCGGCGGTCGAGACATAAGTGAAATCGTCGGCGACACCGGCATGGTTGAGCGCCGCCACCGTATCGCCGCCGCCGGCGACCGAAACCAGCTTGCCGGCCTTTGTACGCGCGGCCGCATGCCTGGCCGCCGCCACCGTGGCGTGATCGAACGGCTCGATCTCGAAGGCGCCGAGCGGACCGTTCCAGACCAGCGTCGCCGCGCGGTCGATCCATTCGCCGATCGTCGTCACGGTCTTGGCGCCGACATCGAGGATCATGCCGTCGGCTGGCACGTCGGAGATGGCGACGGTTTCGCAGGCGGCACCCGCCTCGAATTCTTTGGCGACGACGCCGTCGACCGGCAGGATGATGGCGCAGCCGGCTTCGGCGGCCTCGATCATGATCTGCTTGGCGGTCGGGGCCAGGTCATGCTCGCACAGCGACTTGCCGACATCGGTGCCGCGCGCGGCGAGGAAGGTGTTGGCCATGCCGCCGCCGATGACCAGCGCGTCGACTTTCTTCACCAGGTTCATCAACAGGTCGATCTTGGTCGAGACCTTGGCGCCGCCGACGATGGCGACAACCGGACGCACCGGGTTGCCCAGTCCTTTCTCCAGCGCCTCAAGCTCGGCCTGCATGGTGCGGCCGGCGAAGGAGGGCAACAGGTGTGCCAGCCCTTCAGTCGAGGCATGAGCGCGGTGGGCGGCGGAAAAGGCATCGTTGACGAAGATGTCACCATTGGCGGCGAGCCGTTCGGTAAAGGCGGGATCGTTCTTCTCCTCGGCCTTGTAGAAGCGGGTGTTTTCGAGCAGCAGGACGTCGCCCTTGTCCATGGCGGCGACAGCGCTTCCCGCCGTGTCGCCGACGCAATCGCTGGCGAAGCCGACGGGGCGGCCGAGCACCCCAGCGGTCGCCTTGGCGATCGGCTCCAGTGAGAATTCCGGCGAAGGACCATCCTTGGGCCGGCCGAAATGGGCGAGCAGGATGACCTTGGCGCCCTTGCCGGACAATTCGGCGATGGTCGGCGCGATGCGTTCGATGCGGGTTGCGTCGGTGACCTTGCCGTCGGCGACGGGAACGTTGAGGTCGACGCGCACCAGCACGCGCTTGCCGCTGATGTTGCCGATATCGTCCAGTGTCTTGAAGACAGCCATGCCGGTCCCTTTCGTCTGAAAATCGCCGGGACCATACCCCGCATCGGCGGCGATGCAAGGCTTTGGCCGGGGTCGGATGCGAAATTTTGAGACGGGCGGGGACATAGTCGGTGAAGACCGCCCGGCGCATGTCGAGGCGGTGCAACGGCCGACCGTGTCAGCTTTCGGCCGATGCCTTCTCGACCGGCGGCTCCGGGGTGTCATCCGCCCGCGGTGCCACCTGCGTCTCAGCCGGCTTACGCCAGTCGCGGATAAAGGCGACGAGACGGTCGCCGATCTCGCCGGCACTGAGGAAGACCGGCACCCTTGCCACCGGCGCGGTCGGTTCGAAAGATAGGCCGAGCCCGGTGATTTTGCCCTTGTCGTCGACGTCGCGCACGATCAGTTCGATCGGACCGAGCAGCACGCGGTCGGCATATTCGGCATGGCCGCCGAGCCGCGCCGTGACCAGTGCGCCGACGGTTTGCTTCTGCTCGGCCTCGGTGAGACCGGGCGCGTAGGCGGCTTCCAGTTCGGCGGCGGAACGTGCCGGATCGACGGCGAAGGCACCGAAGAAGTCGGCATCCTCCGGATCGACCACGGCGCGGCTGGCGAACAGCTTGTCGAGCAGGCGCGGATAGCGGTCGGGCACGAAGATGTAGACCTGATCGCCGGCGGCGAGCCGGCCCATGTCCTGGAAGCGCATCGAGCGACCGTCACGCAGCACCAGCGAGGGCCGCGCCCAGCGCGGGATGCGCTCGCCGCGCGCCACCGGACTGCCCGGCGCCACACGATAGGCAAGGAGCTCGTGATGCGCGGAGCCGGGCAGTTCCAGCTCGACCTTGTCCAGCGGTCCGAGCCGCGCCGGCACGATCAGGCCCAGGCGACGCGCCAGTGGGCCGACGGTCCAGCCCTGGATGACCAGCGACACCAGAACGATGATGAAGGCGGCGTTGAAGATGGTGCGGCCGTTCTCCAGCCCGCCGAGCAGCGGTGTAATGGCGAGCAGGATGGATACGGCGCCGCGCAGGCCGACCCAGGAGACGAAGGCGACTTCGGGACGCGGCAGGCGGAACGGGATCAGGCAGAGCCAGACCGCGACAGGGCGGGCGACGAACATCAGGAACAGGCCAAGCAGCACCGCAGGCACCATGATGGCCGGAAATTGCGAGGGCGTCGCGAACAAGCCGAGGATCAGGAACATGATGATCTGCGCCAGCCACGACATGCCGTCCTGGAAGCGCTTCAGGATGGTGACGGCGCGGATGTCGGAATTGCCTGCGATGAGCCCGGCGATGTAGACCGCCAGGAAGCCCGATCCGCCGATCGCGCCGGCGGCTGCGAAGACCATCAGCGACAGGGTCAGCACGAAGATCGGCAACAGGCCATGGTCGAGATTGAGCCGGTCGACCAGGCGCACGATGGCGAGGCCGCCAAGCACGCCGACGATGGCGCCGAGGCCCATGTTGATGAGGAAACCAAGGATCAGATTGGTGACCAGGGCATTGGTTTCGGGATTGGCGTGGGCGGCGATGATCTCGACCAGTGTGATGGTCAGGAAGATGGCGATCGGATCGTTGGTGCCGGATTCCACCTCGAGCGTGGAGCGCACGCGCTCGCGCAGATTGATCTCGCCGGCGCGCAGCAGGAAAAACACCGCCGCCGCATCGGTCGAGGCGACGGCGGCGCCGAGCAGGAAGGATTCCAGCCAGCTGAGGTCGAGCAGATAATAGGCGGCGGCGCCGAACAGGCCGGTGGTGAGAAGCACGCCGAAGGTCGCCAGCGACAGGGCTGGTCCCGCCGCCTGCCGCAAAGCGTTGAGCGGCGTGCCGAAACCGGAATCGAACAGGATGACGGCGAGCGCCAGTGAGCCGGCAAAATAGGCGACGCGGGCGTTGTCGAACTGGATGCCGAGGCCGTCGGTTCCGGTGGCGAGCCCGATGCACAGAAACAGGAGCAGGAGCGGGGCGCCGAAGCGGAAGGCGATCAGGCTCGAAAACGCGGCGGCGACAACAAGCGCCGTGCCGACCAGCGTGACGAGATAGATCGCATGCTCCATCCGTGATTTGCCCCTCGAATTCCTCTGCTTGCTGGCTTTACGGCAGAGTGGGGCGAAGGCGTGACCAGTGCAAGGCAGGAGGGTGGTTTTTTGCCCCGCGCCGCTGATTTTCGCGTTGCTGCTCCGGCAAACGAAAACGCCCGGACGAAGCCGGGCGTTTCGAGTGTCGAGAAGACGGATCTTCGATCAGGCGATGGTCTTGCCGAAAGCGACGGCGGTATCGCCCATGCGGTTGGAAAAGCCCCATTCATTGTCGTACCACGACAGCACCGAAACGAAGTTGCCGTCCATCACCTTGGTCTGGTCGAGCGCCATGATCGAGGAGCGCGGATCGTGGTTGAAATCGATCGACACGTTCGGGTGATGGGTGACGCCGAGGATGCCCTTCAGCTTGCCATTGGAGGCGGCGATCACCGCCTCGTTGATTTCCTGCACCGTGGTCGACCGCTTGGCGATGAACTTGAAGTCGACGACCGACACATTCGGCGTCGGCACGCGGATCGAGATGCCGTCGAGCTTGCCCTTGAGGTCGGGCAGGACGAGGCCGATGGCCTTGGCGGCACCGGTCGAGGTCGGGATCTGCGACAGGGCGGCGGCGCGGGCGCGGTAGAGATCCTTGTGCATGGTGTCCAGCGTCGGCTGGTCGCCAGTGTAGGAATGGATCGTCGTCATCATGCCCTTTTCGATGCCGACCGTCTCGTGCAGGACGGCCGCGAGCGGCGCTAGGCAATTGGTGGTGCAGGACGCATTCGAGATGACGATGTGGTCCTTGGTCAGCTTGTCGTGGTTGATGCCGTAGACGACGGTCAAGTCAGCGCCGTCGGCAGGTGCCGAGACCAGCACGCGCTTGGCGCCGGCGGTCAGGTGCGCGGCGGCCTTGTCGCGGGCGGTGAAGATGCCGGTGCATTCGAGCGCGATGTCGACGCCGAGTTCCTTCCATGGCAATTGCGTCGGGTCCTTGATCGCCGTGACCTTGAACTTCTCCTTGCCGACGGTGATCTGGTCGCCGTCGACCGACACTTCATGCGGGAAACGGCCGTGCACGCTGTCAAAGCGCAGCAGGTGGGCGTTGGTCTCGACGGGGCCGAGATCGTTGACGGCGACGACATCGATGTCCCTGCGGCCGGACTCATGGATGGCGCGCAGGATGTTGCGGCCGATGCGGCCAAACCCGTTGATGGCAACTCTGACGGTCATTGTTCTCTCCCTGGGAGCTGGAAGGCAGACGATTGGTCCGCAGCTTCATAGCGGCGGACGGGCGAAGAATCCAGCCGCAGCGGGCCGGATTTAAATCGATTAGGTTGGGCCAGTTCGGCAAAACCGCTTTTCACGCGATCTCGCCGGACCCCCAAAGTCATTTACCGTGCAAGCGAGCTTCCGCTGCCTTGGCGGCCGCCTCGGCGGTGATACCGAAATGCGGATAGAGCTGCTCGATGGTCCCCGAGGCGCCGAAGCCGGTCATGCCGATGAAGATGCCATCGGAGCCGATAAGATGATCCCAGCCCTGGCGGATGCCGGCCTCGATCGCCATCTTGATCGGCGCGTCGCCGATCGTCTTCTTGCGGTAGGCGTCGCTCTGCTTATCGAATAGTTCGAAGCAAGGCACCGAGACGACACGGGTCGGGTGGCCATGCCTTTCCAGAAGGTCGCGGGCGCCGAGCGCGATCTCGACCTCGGAACCGGTGGCGAAGATCGTCACCGCGGCTTCACCGCTGGCGGCGGCGAGTTCATAGGCGCCCAGGCTGCTCAGGTTGTTTTCGGTGAACTCGGTGCGCACGGTCGGCAGGTTCTGACGGGTCAGCGCCAGCGTCGACGGCGTCTTTTCGGATTCGAGCGCGATCTGCCAGCATTCGGCGGTCTCCACGGCGTCGGCCGGACGGAACACATTGTGATTGGGAATGGCGCGCAGGGCCGCCATGTGCTCGACCGGCTGGTGGGTCGGGCCGTCTTCGCCCAGACCAATGGAATCATGGGTCATGACGAAGATCGAGCGGATGCCCATCAGCGAGGCAAGCCGCATCGACGGACGGGCATAGTCGGAGAAACACAGAAAGGTGCCGCCATAGGCGATGAGGCCGCCATGCAGCGTCAACCCATTGATGGCCGCGGCCATGCCATGCTCGCGAACGCCGTAGTGAACGTAGCGCTGGCCGTAATCGTCCGGCGTGATGTTCTTGGTCTGGCTGGTCTTGGTGTTGTTGGAGCCAGTCAGATCGGCCGAGCCGCCGATGGTCTCGGGCACCGCGCCGTTGATGACTTCCAGCGCCATCTCGGACGATTTGCGGGTGGCGACCTTCGGCTTGTCGGCAGTAAGCTTCTTCTTGTAGTCGGCGATGACGGCGTCGAAATTCGCCGGCAGCTTGCCCGCGGTGCGGCGCTCGAACTCGGCCTTCAGCTTCGGATCGGCCTTGGCGAGGCGGCCTTCCCAGTCGGTGCGCGCCTTGACGCCAGCCTTACCGGCGGTGCGCCAGGCGTCGAGGATGTCGGCTGGAATCTCGAAGGGCGGCGAGTCCCAGCTGAAGAACTTGCGCGCGCCGGCGATCTCGTCGGCGCCTAGCGGCGAGCCATGCGCCTTGTTGGTGCCGGCCTTGGTCGGGGCGCCGAAACCGATCGTCGTCTTGCAGGCGATCATCGTCGGCTTGTCCGAGTGGCGTGCGGCCTCGATGGCGTAGGCGATCGCTTCCGGATCGGTGCCGTCGATATGGCTGGCATTCCAGCCGGATGCCTGGAAGCGGGCAACCTGGTCGGTGTTGTCGGCGAGCGAGACCGGGCCGTCGATCGAGATGTTGTTGTTGTCCCAGAAGACGATCAGCTTGTTGAGCTTGAGGTGGCCAGCAAGCGCGATGGCTTCCTGGGAAACACCTTCCATCAGGCAGCCGTCGCCGGCCAGCACATAGGTGTAGTGGTTGACGAGGTCGTTGCCGAAGGCGGCATTCATGATGCGCTCACCAAGCGCGAAGCCGACCGAATTGGCGAGGCCCTGGCCGAGCGGACCGGTCGTGGTCTCGATGCCGGTGGCATGGCCGTATTCGGGATGGCCCGCTGTCTTCGAGCCCAGCTGGCGGAAGTGCTTGATCTGGTCGATGGTCATGTCTTCGTAACCGGTCAGATGCAGCAACGAGTAGAGCAGCATCGAGCCATGGCCCGCCGACAGGATGAAGCGGTCGCGGTCGGCCCAGTGCGGGGCCTTGGGATCGTATTTCAGGAAGCGGGTGAACAGCACCGTGGCGATGTCGGCGCAGCCCATGGGCAGGCCAGGATGGCCGGAATTCGCCTTCTCGACGGCGTCCATGGAGAGAAAACGGATCGCATTGGCCATCCGGTCATGTTGTTCACGCGACGTCATGGTACCTCCAGGGTGGGGGTTTGGGGGGCTTGGGAAAGCCCTTGAAAAGGGTGCGCGACACATAGCAGGCGCGGGCTTTTAGTCAACAAATCGGGTGCACATTTGCCGGTCTTGTGATGCCGCAGGCGGGACTACTTTAGCGTTAGCGGGGGACAGTCGCGAGAGCTTTGTTGACGTGGCCTTCACCCGGTGCCTAATGTTTCTGACATAACGCGTTCTGAACGCGAACGATTCGGTGATGGGCAGGGCACAGGACGAAGGCCATGACCGGGGAAACCACGCTCAAGGAAGTAATCGCCAGGCTGAGCAAGGCCATCGAGGGGCTGGAAAACGCCGTCGCGGCCAAGCTCGAGCACGAACGCGACTATTCGGAAGCCGAGGCAGAAGTGCAGCGGATGAATGCCGATCGCTCGCGGCTGGCGCAGGAGCTCGACAATTCCGAAGCGCGCGCCGAACGGCTGGAAGACGCCAACAAGGAAGTCTCGCGACGGCTGGTGACCGCGATGGAAACCATCCGCGCCGTGTTGGACAGATAGGAGCTGGCCCGATGGCACAGGTCACGGTTTCAATCGACGGCAAGCAGTACCGCATGGCCTGCGACGAGGGCCAGGAAGAGCATCTGATCGATCTCGCCGAACGCTTCGATCGTTATGTCTCGCATCTGAAGGATTCTTTTGGCGAGATTGGCGACCAGCGGCTGACCGTCATGGCCGGCATCATGGTGATGGACGAGCTTTCCGAACTGCAGAAGCGCGTCAAGGGCATGGAGAGCGAAGTGCTGACCTTGCGCAAGACGCGCGACGAGGCACTGACCAAGGCCGACAAGAGCGACAGCGTGCTGACCAACGCGCTCGGCGCCTTGGCGCAGCGCATGGAAGACCTGGCGACGTCGCTGGCGATCACCAAGGCCTGAGGCGGGCCTCGCCGATCCCTGGCGTTTGTCTCATGCCCAATGTCACGCTTTATTTTCGCCCCGATCCGAAGGCGCGGAAAAATTTTTGCCCGTCGGGTGAATAGCCGTCATCTCCACCGTTTAATCAGTCACGTAGCGGTGCTAGGAATAGGTGCCGGCGCCGGCCGGCGATAGAATGCAGGCTAAATTTCACCAGGGGTAGGGATAGGTCATGAGTCTTCGTATCAACGACATCGCGCCGGACTTCACCGCCGAGACCACGCAAGGGACCATCAAGTTCCATGACTGGATCGGCGACGGTTGGGCGATCCTGTTCAGCCATCCGAAGAATTTCACGCCGGTCTGCACGACCGAGCTTGGCACGATGGCGGGGCTCGAGGGCGAGTTCAAGAAGCGCAACGTCAAGATCATCGGCATTTCGGTCGACCCGGTCGAAAGCCACGGCAAATGGCAGGACGACATCAAGACGGCGACGGGCCATTCGGTGCATTATCCGCTGATCGGCGACAAGGACCTCAAGGTCGCCAAGCTCTACGACATGCTGCCAGGCGGCGCCGGCGAAACCTCGGAAGGCCGCACGCCCGCCGACAACGCCACCGTGCGCTCGGTCTACGTCATCGGACCGGACAAGAAGATCAAGCTGGTGCTGACCTATCCGATGACGACGGGGCGCAACTTCGACGAGATCCTGCGCGCGGTCGATTCCATGCAGCTCACCGCCAAGCACCAGGTGGCGACGCCGGCGAACTGGAAGCAGGGCGAGGACGTCATCATCACGGCCGCCGTTTCCAACGAGGATGCGATCAAGCGCTTCGGCGCTTACGAGACCATCCTGCCCTACCTCAGGAAGACCAAACAACCTTCCGCCTGAAGCCGACTCGTCGGAACAGTTTTTGGTTTTCCTCTCCTGCGAGCCAAGTCATGCTTGACTGGCTCGACGGGGCGGACAACCATGCTCGCGGCGGGTTCCGGCGGAGAAAATCGTTCCTGCCGGCTGTGAGCGATGGAGCCGGGAATGGATGTAGCTTTGGCCAGGCCTTTGGTCAGCGGCTTCTATGACAAGCCGACCGGAGCCATCCAGTATGTCGTCGCGGACCCGACGACGAAGCGCTGCGCCATCATCGATCCGATCCTGGATTTCGACGAGAAATCCGGCGCAACGGGTACGAGGAGCGCGGATGCGCTGCTCGCTTTCATTGGAGAAAATGGGCTGGAGCTCGAGTGGATCCTCGACACCCATCCCCACGCCGACCATTTCTCAGCGGCGCACTATCTGAAACAGAAGACCGAAGCGCCGATGGCGATCGGCGACAGGATCGTCGACGTCCAGGCACTATGGAAGGTCATCTACAACTGGCCCGATTTTCCCGCCGACGGTTCGCAGTGGGACAGGCTGTTTGCCGAAGGCGAGACGTTTCGGATCGGAACCCTTCCAGTCAAGGTGCTGTTCTCACCCGGACATACGCTGGCCTCGATCACCTATGTGGTCGGTGACGCCGCCTTCGTGCATGACTCGCTGTTCATGCCCGACAGCGGCACGGCAAGGACGGATTTTCCCGGCGGCAGCGCCGCGCGGCTCTGGCGTTCGATCCGGGGCATCCTGGCCCTGCCGGAGGAAACCCGGCTGTTCGTCGGCCATGATTACCAGGCCGGCGGGCGCGAGCCGATGTGGGAGAGCACGGTCGGAGCGCAAAAGGCGACCAACATCCATCTTGTCGCTGCCCGCAGCGAGGCCGAGTTCGTCGCCCTGCGCGAGACGCGTGACCGGACATTGCCGATGCCGCGGCTGATCCTGCATGCGCTGCAGGTCAACATGAATGGCGGACGGCTGCCGGAGCCGGAAGCCAATGGCCGGCGGTACCTCAAGTTTCCGCTTGATGGGCTTTGAGGGTACGCTCCGGCTTCTTGTATACAAAGAGGGCGGCGCCAGTTTCCTGACGCCGCCCTCTATTTCGTAATCGGTCCCGGCTTTAAGCCGCCGGCTGCGCCTCGATGGTGCGCAGCGCCTGCATCTGGCGCTTGGCGGCGGCCTTGACGGCATCCTGCACCTTCTCGAAAGCGCGCACCTCGATCTGGCGCACGCGCTCGCGGCTGATGTCGAACTCGGCCGAAAGCTCTTCCAGGGTGAGCGGCTCCTCGGCGAGGCGACGCGCCTCGAAGATGCGCCGCTCGCGATCGTTGAGCACGGCCAGAGCGCCCGACAGCATGCCGCGCCGGTTTTCCAGTTCGTCCTGCTCGATCAGCATCTCTTCCTGGCTTTCGTGGTCGTCGACCAGCCAGTCCTGCCATTCGCCGGACTCGCCTTCCGTCGCCCGGATCGGCGCATTGAGTGACGCGTCGCCGGACAGGCGGCGGTTCATCGACACCACTTCGGCCTCGGAAACGTTCAGCCGCGTGGCGATTTCGGCGATCTGGTCGGGCTTGAGATCGCCGTCGTCCAGCGCTTGAATCTTGCCCTTCACCTTGCGGAGATTGAAGAACAGGCGCTTCTGGTTGGCGGTCGTGCCCATCTTGACCAGGCTCCACGAGCGCAGGATGTATTCCTGGATCGAGGCCTTGATCCACCACATGGCGTAGGTCGCGAGGCGGAAACCGCGCTCGGGTTCGAATTTCTTGACGGCCTGCATCAGCCCGACATTGCCTTCCGAGATCACCTCGCCGATCGGCAAGCCGTAGCCGCGATAGCCCATGGCGATCTTGGCGACGAGCCTCAAATGGCTGGTGACGAGCTTATGCGCGGCCGTGGTGTCTTCATGCTCGGCATAACGCTTGGCGAGCATGTATTCTTCCTGCGGCTGAAGCATGGGAAAGCGGCGGATTTCTTCCAGATAGCGGCTGAGGCCGCCTTCGCCGGAAACGATACTGGGTAATGACTGGGCCATGATAGCGCCCCCTCTCTATTGGAGTAATGCCCCCGAAACGCGGCGGGCATGTGACGCGAGCACCAAAAGGCTCGCCCGCGACATCAGATCTTATACAGGAACAAAACCAGAAAAGACAGGCATTTGTTCAACACGAAACAGTGTGTCACGCTGAAGTGAACAATGACAGTCAGGTTTTTTGATGGTTGGTTCAGAGTTTGCGGAAGCCTTCGACGAGTTCCTCCATATCCTCCGGTATCGACGCCTCGAACCTCATCGTTACATGGGTAGTGGGGTGCCGAAATGCAAGGAGCCAGGCATGCAAAGCTTGCCGGGAAAATGCCTTGACCTGAGTTTTCAGGGGCTCCGGCAGCCGATTGGCCTTGGTGCGGAATGCCAAGCCGTAATCGGGATCGCCGATAACGGGATGGCCGATATGGGCCATGTGGACGCGGATCTGGTGGGTGCGGCCGGTTTCCAGCCGGCATTCGACGAGGCTCGCGGTGGCGAATTCCCGCTGGCCTTCGCCGAAGCGCTCTTGCACGGCAAAGCGGGTGACGGCGTGGCGCGCGTCGTCGCGGCCTTCCGGCACGACGGCGCGGCGCACCCGGTCGGCGGCGCGGCCAAGCGGCGCATCGATCGTGCCGGTCGGCCTTTGCGGTGTGCCCCAGACCAAAGCCAGGTAGGCGCGTTCGAGGTCGCCGGTCAGGCCGTGGTCGGCGAAGGCTTCCGATAGCGACTTGTGGGCGCGGTCGGTCTTGGCGACCACCATGACGCCGCTGGTCTCCCTGTCGAGGCGGTGGACGATGCCCGGGCGACGCACCCCGCCAATGCCCGACAGGCTGTCGCCGCAATGGTGGATGAGCGCATTGACCAGCGTGCCGGTCCAGTTGCCGGCGCCGGGGTGCACGACAAGCCCCGCCGGCTTGTTGATGACGATCAACTCGTTGTCTTCGTAGAGCACGTCGAGCGCGATGTTCTCGCCCTGCGGCAGCGCCGGTTCCGGTTCCGGCATGGCGACCGACACATTTTCGCCAGCGCTCATCTTGCGCTTGGTTTCGTTGACCCGCTTGCCGTCGATGACGACGACGCCTTGCCTGATCAGCATCTGCACGCGACTGCGTGACATGTCCGGGCCAAGCGCTGCCGCCAGCCACTGGTCGAGGCGTTGGCCGGCCGCATCCGCGCCGGCGACCAGCAAGGTGGGCGCGGCCTCTATCAATTCAGGGGCCTCTTCGCTATGAGCGCTCATCGAAAAACCATTCCGGAATATTTGCCATGGCCCGGCCCGATGCCGATGAAGAGCAGGAAAAGCCGCTTGACCCCGCGGTCGACAAGCTGCGCGGCAGGCTCATCCGCTTCATGGCCATCAATCTCGGCCTGCTCCTTCTGGCTCTTATGGTGGTGATCGCGGCGATTGTCTACAAATCACGCAAGGCAACGCCGGTGAGCCCGCCGCTGGCCGGCGACGTCCAGATGCCCGCCGGCGAACCGCTCAGCGGGGACATCGTGCTGCCGGTAGGCTCCCGGGTGGTCGGTCAGTCACTGTCGGGCAGCCGCCTTTCTATCGACGCCGAGCTTGCCGACGGCAGCCGTGCGATCTTCGTCTATGATATCGCCGAGCGCCGCCTGATCGGCCGTTTTGCAATCCGCAACAAATAGGCAGGCGGCAATGCAGCAAACAAGTTTGCGCCGGACATGACCGGGTTTGCCGAACATCGCCGTGTCGCGACCGTGACGCTGGTCGTCGCCGATTATGACGAGGCGATCGCCTGGTATGTCGAGCGGCTGGGTTTTACCCTGACCGAGGATGTCGATCTCGGCGGCGGCAAGCGCTGGGTGACCGTCGCGCCGGACAACGGACAGGGTGCCAGGCTGCTGCTTGCCGAGGCGTCCGACGAGGCGCAGAGGAAAAGCATCGGCAACCAGACCGGCGGCCGGGTCTTCCTGTTCCTCGAAACCGACGATTTTCTCCGTGATCACGCCGCCATGCTGAACAAGGGCGTCGAATTCCGCGAGGCGCCGCGCTTCGAGCCCTACGGCACCGTGGCCGTTTTCGCCGATCTCCACGGCAATCTCTGGGACCTGATCGAGCTGAAACGCTAGCTTGCCGGCTGTTTTTCGTTCGATGCTGCAAAGCCGGCAAACCCCAGTTGCTTTTTCCCAGCCGCCAGCCTATATCGCCCCTTCTTGAACGCGCCCATCGTCTAGCGGTCAGGACACCGCCCTCTCACGGCGGGAACAGGGGTTCGATTCCCCTTGGGCGTACCAAGCAACGGCCCGGTCGTTGCCCTCCTGACAAGCTAACAAGTTCGGACCAATACCTGCATGGCTCGGCATGCCTCGAACGCGTGCACGATGCCCCGTGAAAAACCGGCAGTTCCCCTGCCGGAAGCCGAGTTCAGGGCGGTCGCCTGGACCATCCTACCGCAAGATGATGGTCTCACGGCTATCGAATCCTGACTTGGTGCGTGGGACGGCAGGCACGTTAAGGTTTGGTTTACCAATAGCCTGTCTACTGGAGACAATTCGCTTTCGGCCCGCGACCACGGATGTACTGGCGCAACTGTCGAGGCGGAAAGGAAAGGTCGGCTCAGTGCCGGCCTTTTTGTTTTCGGCATTGGCTCGCATCGGTTTTCGGTCCGTCGCCCGGGCGGCTTCGCAGTCGGCTCTCTCCGAACAACTTTTTGGCGAGGGATATTGCCATTGCCTGTATCGGCCCTACCATCGATTCCGGCAGTCCGCGCGCGGATTGCCGGCTGGTCGTGACAATGAGGCGTGCGATGAAAGGCGGTGCAAAGCTGGTGATCGCGGGTGTGGTGTCGACAGGTGTCGTATGCACATCGGTTGCCGCAACGCTCAACACCATGGACGCTGTCGGGGCCGCGATTCAGTCGTGCTGGACGCCGCCGGCCGATGCCGGGAATTCGACTGTAACCCTGAGTTTCAGTTTCAAGCGCGACGGTACTCTGATCGGCGCGCCGCGACCAACCGCCGTCAAGGTGGCCGGCGACGACAAGGCGCGTCAGTCGTTCATCGAGGCGGCAATAGCGGCGGTGAAGAATTGTACGCCGCTGAGTTTATCGCCGGAGCTGTCGCAAGGAATTGCCGGCAACGTGTTCACACAGCAATTCGTTTCGCCCAAGCAGTAGCGGCACGCCCAAAAAAGTCTGCCATGGAACGGGCATCAAGGTGGCTGGTTCGTCTGAATCGGAAAGCTGCGTCGGGCGTCTTTCCCTGGTTGGCGCAAATCAACGGCTCAGGCGCCGTATTTCGGCATGCCGTGCCAGATCCGGTGTCTCAAAGACATAGTCGCTCCATGCCGATTCAGGAATCTGCCCGGCCAGATAGCACTCGAGCAACAGGTTTTGCTCGGGGTTGAGCGGCCGTGGGCCACGCTCGTGGTCCCGCCCGAGAGAGTGAAAAAGGTTTCTTGTCAGTTCCGACACCGTGAAGTGGATCGACATCCGCGTTCTCCTTCGCCCCTCAACGCAGCAGCACGAGCAAAGGTTTCAAGGCCAGAGACCGGTAACGCCCGATTGATCGCATGGCTCGACACATCGGCCTGCCGACGAACGCGGATCTGTCTCCGTTGCTTCCCGGTTCGTCTCAATCTTGAAATAAAAATGTAATATGGAATTTACATGCAGGACTATATTACACTAGATGAAGTTCTGTTGAGGTTAAAAGTCTTAAATATTAGGTATAGCTCATTTAGTGGAAGTTTGCCCAAGTCGAAAGAGCGTAGTTGCGGACTATCGGCAACAAGTATCATGGCGTTCGGATGACCCGTTTCTGTCTTTCCATGATGATGGCGCTGGCAACGGTCGCTGCGTTTGCGTCCGGCACGACACCTTCCTACGCGGACAGTTGTGGTGCGATCAAAAGTCAATTGCTCTCCGCTGGCCGCGGCGGAGGCGTGAGCCCGGCACTGGCTCAGCTTCGCCGCCAGCTCGCGGCAATCCAGGGCCTGGAGAGGCAGCGCAAGTGCACCGCGCAAAGTGCCGCGGGCGGCTTCTTCAACGCTTGTGCCGACCTCGCTCGAAACCGGACGGAGGTGCAGCGCCAGATCGCGGCTGCGTCCAATTCCGGCCGTGACAATTCAGGCCTGCAGGGGCGGTTCGCGGCGCTCGGCTGTTCATCGGGGGTAACGCAGGAGCGCCCGGCGCCGAAGGCGAAATCCGCGACGGCAGCGGCCGGGGCCACGACCGGCGGCAATGCGATGCTGTTTTGCGTCCGCCTTTCTGATGGCTATTTCTTCCCCGCGCCAAAGTCGCAATTCGCCGGCAACCGCGATCTCAAGGAAATGGCCGATCAATGCCGCTACATCTGCGATGATCCGGCGGTCGATCTCTACACGCTGAGCGATATCAGCCAGGAAACCGACAGCATGGTGGCGCTCGACACGCGCAAACCATACACCGAGTTGCCGGCCGCTTTCCGGTATCGTGACGATGCCAATTTCAAGGCCTGCGACGTCAAGCGTTATTATCAGCGGGTTGCCGAACTGAGGGCTAGGACGGTGACGCCCACGAACATGACCAATGCAATCATCCCTTTGCCTCAGGCAAAGCCGGACCTCGGCAGCGTCGCGGCAATTCCGGAAACCGACATCGAGGCTCCGGGTGCCGCTCAACTCCAGTCGATCGAGCCCGGCAAGCGCACCGTGCGTGTGGTCGGTCCCGCCTTCTTCCCGGCTGAATGACAGGCTGCAGCCAAGCAACCGAGGAAGGTCGCGGCGTCGCTATAGGACATTGTTCGCGGGAGCGGTCTGGCGACACTGTCAAACGCCGAACCGCTCTATTCGCAGACCATGCGAACCCTTTGGCCGGGCGCGCTCACGTTCCTGCATGCCAATTGCTTTTCGGAGTCCGATGACGGGGAAGGCGGCGGTGACGCCCTGGCCTGATGCCGTCTGTGCGGCGCAGGTTTCAGGGCCTTGCGCTCGGAAAGCGGTCCGGGGGGTTGTGGCGGCCCCGGAAAGGCGCCGTTGTCGACCTGCGGCGGGTAATCGACATTGGGCGGTGGCCGGTCCCAGATCCGCCTGGCGTCGAGCGGCCGCGGGATGATGACCGTGCCGTCATAGCTGCGCGAGCAGCCGCCGCCGAAAAGCAGCGCCACGCCCAGCAAGAAAGGCCCTATTCGTCCATACATTAGCAACACCCCTGCGCATGCTTATAGCGCGGCCTTGCCGCGCGCCACAACCGGACGGAATAACGCAGCAGGAACAGGCCGGTTGCGCCGTTAAGGTTAGCGGATCGTTAATGCTTCTGCGGCACATTCCGCCGATGAACCGCGGAGGGAGGGTTCGGCCTTGATTTTCGGGGTGGGGACAGCATGGCGGAATCGAACGAAGCAATCGGCGCGCGCGGCAAGCGTGAGCCCGGCAAGGCAGCCGCGCATGGTGGCGATAGACCGTCCGGCGTCGACATGGATCGCGCCGGCGCGCTTCGCCAGCTCGTCGAAGCGGCTTCGGACTGGACCTGGGAAACCGACGCGGAGCTTCGCTTTTCCTGGCTTTCTCAAGACTACCAGGCTGCGACGGGCATTGATCCGGCTGATGTGCTTGGCCGGTTCCGGTTCGATTTTCTCAATCAGGTCCGGAAGGGCAACCGCAGCGCGGCAGCCCATCTGGAGGACTTGCAGGCGCACCGGCCGTTCCGCGACTTCGTCTACGAACTGAAGGGTGGCCGCCCCGACTGCCGCTGGGTGCTGACGTCAGGTTTCCCGCGTTTCGACAGTGACGGAAAATTTGCCGGCTATCGCGGCATAGGCCGCAATGTCACCGCGCTGGCCAGCGCCTTCGAGGACATCGAGCCGCCGGCTGGCGGCGAGCCCGTCCAGCATCTTGCCGATCTCGAGCGGACGATGGACGCCATGCATATGGGCGTCGTGCTTCTGGATGCCGGGCTCGACACGCTGATCGTCAACAAGGCCTATCGCGATCTCTCCAGGATTCCGGATGGGGCCGTGACGGTTGGAGCGCCGTTCAGCCTTTTGATGGAACTCAACCGCCGCAACGGCATCTATGGCGACATCGACGAAGAGCAATGGCAGCGCTACCTCGCCACTCGCATCGAGGAGATCAGGGGCGGTACCGTCGCACCTCGGGAGTTTGTCCACACCGACGGGCGGACCATGATGTTCTCGGTCACGGCTCTGTCGGGAGGCAAGCGGCTGCTGACCTACTATGAGGTCACCGAGGTCAAGCGTCGTGACGCGGAGATCGAGAATGCCAACGCCAAGATCGCCGAGACATTCGCCAATCTCCGCACCATGGTCGATCAGATGCCGATCGGTGTCCTCGTCCTCGATGCCGACATGCGTGCCGAGGTCATCAACCGCGCCTTTTACGATTTCTGGCAGATCGACGCCCGGCGCGCCGAGATCGGCTGCAGCTTCCGCGATCTGATGGACGCGAGCCGCGACATAGACCCCTATGGTTCGGACGACGCGACATGGCAGCGACATGTCGCCGAACGCGAGGCTGAAATCAGAGCCGGCACAGCCGGATCGCGGCAGTTCCCGCGCAATGACGGCCGGACGCTGATCTCGTCGATGGCGGCGCTGGCCGGCGGCAAGCGGTTCATTTCCTACGTCGATATCACCGACATGAAGGACCGAGAGGCTGAACTTGCCGAAGCACTGGAGAAGGCGCGGCTGGCGGAGGCCGTGATCAACGGCGTCAAGGATCCGATCTTCGTCAAGGACGACAATCTGCGATTCGTCTTCGTCAACGAGGCCTTCGCGGCGCTGTTCAAGCAGGCGCCGCAAGCCATGCTTGGCAGGCCGGGGGGCGATTTCCTCAGGCCGGCCGACGTCGCGCTGTTCGAAAGCAGCGAACGTGAGGTGCTGGCTGGCGGGCGGCAATATGAAGTGGAAGAAAGCTTCGAGGCCGACGGCGCCAGCCGTTCGCGCATTGTCAGGAAGAACCGCGTCCGCATGGCAAGCGGCCGCGACTATGTCGCCGGCTTTCTTTTCGATATCTCCGACATGAAGCGGCGCGAGACCGAAGCCGAAGATGCGCGCAAGCATCTCGCCAGCGTGCTGGAATCCCTGCCGGCAGGCGTTATCATCTACGACCGGGACGACAAGTTCGTCTTCGCCAACCACAGGCTGCAGGATTCGCTGCCGGCGCTGAAGCCCTTCTGGCAGCCCGGCCGCACTTTCCGCGAAGCGCTGGAGTTCGGCCATTCGGTCGGCTATTTCCGGTCGAGCGGCGATCCTGGAATCGACAGCCTTTACGAAGTCGATTCCGAACGCTGGCTTGATGGCATCCTGGCGCGTTACCGCCTGCCGAATTCCTCCTATGAGCGCCTCAATGGGGATGGACGCTGGTACCAGGTCTACGACATGCGCACCGGAGACGGCACCTTCATCGGCGTGCGCGTCGACATCACCGACCTGAAGAGCCGCGAGGCTGCGCTTCATCACTCGATGCGCCAGCTCGATCTCTTCCGGCATGTCATGGACGAGTTGCCGGTAGCCGCCTTCATCAAGGCGCAGGACCTGAGCATCGAATTCGTCAACAAGGCCTGGTGCGCGCTGACCGGTCTCGCCAAGGACGATGTCATAGGCCGGACCGACCGCCAGCTGTTCAGCGGCGAGGAAGCAGAGGGCTTCAGCCAGGACGACACCGATGTCGTGACGAACGGCAATGTGCGTGAGGTCGAGGAGCCCGTCACCCATCGTGACGGAACGGTGCGGCAGTTGGTGACGCGCAAGAGCCGCCTGGTGGCTACGGACGGATCGGTGCATCTGGTCGGCTCCAGCACCGACATCACCGACGTCAAGGCACGCGAGCAAGCTCTGGAAGAGAGCATGCGCGAGAACGAGGTGTTCCGCAGCCTGATCGACAATGTACCGGTGTCGATCTACGCCAAGCGCTCCGATCTCAGGCAGTTGTATGTCAACAAGGGCTGGTGCGACCTCACCGGCTTCAGCAAGCAGGAGGCGATCGGCAACACCGACGTCGAGATCTTCGGGCCGGATGGCGAGGCCTTCGTGGCCAGCGATCTCGCCGTGCTGCGTACCGGCGAGACCCAGGAGATTGAGGAGACGGTGCGCCTTCCCGACGGCAGCGTCAGACATCAGTTCGCCCGCAAGGGCGCAATGATCGCCTCCGACGGTTCGCTCTATTTGATCGGTTCGACGACCGACATCACGGAACTGAAGCAGCGTGAGGCGGAGCTCAGCGAAGCGCGTCAGCGCGCCGTGCTCGCCGACCGCGCCAAGTCGGAATTCCTCGCCAATATGAGCCACGAGATCCGCACGCCGATGAATGGCGTGCTGGGCATGGCTGAACTGCTGGCCAAATCCAATCTCGACCCGAAGCAGAAGACATTCACCGACATCATCGTCAAATCGGGCAATGCGCTGTTGACCATCATCAACGACATCCTGGATTTCTCCAAGATCGATGCCGGCCAGCTGGTGCTCGACCCGGCGCCCTTCAATCTCGCCGAGGCGATCGAGGACGTGGCGACGCTGGTGTCTACGCGGGCCAAGGAAAAGGACCTCGAGCTCATCGTGCGCATCGAGCCGCGGCTCGAAAGCCTGTTCATCGGCGATGTCGGCCGCATCCGGCAAATCGTCACCAACCTGGTCGGCAATGCGGTGAAGTTCACCGAAGAAGGCCACGTGCTGGTCGATGTGAGCGGCGAACGAGTTCCGACGGGAACCAGGCTGACGATCTCGGTCACCGACACCGGCATCGGCATCCCCGAGGAAAAACAGAAACTGGTGTTCGAGAAATTCAGCCAGGTCGACACGTCGTCGACAAGGCGCCACGAGGGCACCGGGCTTGGCCTTGCCATCACCTCGCGGCTGGTCGACCTGATGGGTGGCGACATCGGCGTCGAGAGCGCCGAAGGCAAGGGGTCGACCTTCTGGTTCACGGTGACGCTGCCGGGGGCCGGGCAGCAGAACGGGCAGCGCATCACGCCGGTGGACGTGACGGGCGCACGCGTGCTGATCGTCGACGACAATGCCGTCAACCGCGCCATCCTGACCGAGCAGATGACCTCGTGGACGTTCGATTCCTGCGCGGCCGAAAGCGGCGCCGAAGGTCTCAAGGTGCTGATCGCCGCGGCAGCCTATGGCGTGGCGGTGGATTGTGTCGTGCTCGACTACCAGATGCCTGAGATGAGCGGCGCCGAAATGGCGCGCATCGTGCGCAACACCGAGGGCCTCGCGGACACGCCGATCATCATGCTGACCTCGGTCGACCAGTCGCTTGCCAACACCAGCTACCGCGATCTCGGCATCGACGCGCAGTTGATAAAGCCGGCACGCTCCTCGGCACTCCTGGAGACCTTGGTCGCGACCATCCAGCGCCATCGCCACGCCACCAACGATCAGGCCGTTCAGCCGCCAGCGAGCGAGGCGCTCGAGATTACCCCGCGGTCGCCTCTGGCGCTTTCCGAGCAGCGCGCGCAGCTGCAGCCGCCGCCGGTTCGTCCCAGACTGCCTGCCACCGGGGGCGGGCACAGGCTGGATATCCTCGTGGCCGAGGACAATGAGGTGAACCAGATGGTCTTCACCCAGATCCTCGGCGAGACCGGCTACGGTTTCGAGATCGTCGGCAATGGCCGCAAGGCACTCGACGCCTTCGGCACGCTCAATCCGTGCATGATCCTGATGGATGTCTCGATGCCGGAGATGAGCGGTCTCGAAGCGACGGCCGCGATCCGCCTGCTGGAGCAGGAAACCGGTACGCATGTGCCGATCGTCGGGGTCACCGCGCATGCGCTCAAGGGTGACCGCGAACGCTGCCTGGAGGCGGGCATGGACGACTATCTGCCCAAGCCGATCAGCCCCAAGGCCCTGCTCGAGAAGGTCGAGCGTTGGGTCGGCGCCGGCCGACAGGTCCATCGCAACGCGGGATAGCGCCCGCGTCGCCTGGATTTACGATCCGGTGAGGCAAATCGAGGGAATCAGCTGGGGATTTGCCGCTACTTCCGCGTGCAGTGACTATGGTGCGATCGCGCCATATCAAAGACGGTGTCCAGCCGGAACAATAGCAAAATCGATTTCCGCTCTTCTCAGTTACGGGCGGGAGCAGCGACCGCCTGCAAGAAACAGTGTCACTCTACCCCAACGGACCTGTTTTTGGCGATGGCCCGGCCATGACACGCTCTGGCTGCGAGCAACGCGCTCCCGTCCGGATTTTCTTCACTTGGGAAAGCCCCGTCGAATTCCGGGTGCTTCCAGCCGTCGAACGGCTCAAGCCCCTGATTCCGGCGGTAAACTCGGATCGCGCCGCGAAGCGCCCGACACCGGTGCTTTTCCCGGTGCCGGCGACGCGTTACCGGGCTGACATGAAACTGTCATGCGACTGTTATAATCCAAGGCTATTGGCCTCAGCGGGCGCCGGAAAGAAGTGGCGCCGAGAGACCATCTTCCGAACAGGAGCAGGCCACATGAGACACTTCATCCGCTCGGCGGCCGTTGCGATTGCAATGGCTGCGGCGTCCACCCTCACCCTTTCCGCAGCAATGGCAGCTGACCTTTCCGGCGCCGGCTCGACCTTCATCTATCCGGTGTTCGCCAAATGGGCCGACACCTACAAGAAGGATACCGGCATCGGCCTCAACTACCAGTCGATCGGCTCCGGCGGCGGCATCAAGCAGGTCATCGCCAAGACCGTGACCTTCGGCGCCACCGACAAGCCGATGTCCGACGCAGACCTCGAAAAGAACGGCCTCGTGCAGTTCCCGATGGTGATGGGCGGTATCGTGCCGATCGTCAACCTTACGGGCATCAAGCCGGGCGAACTCGTCCTCGACGGCAAGACGCTGGCCCAGATCTATCTCGGCGCCATCACCACCTGGGACGACGCCGCGATCAAGGCGCTGAACCCCTCGCTCACCCTGCCGTCGACCGCGATCGCGGTCGTGCATCGCTCGGACGGTTCGGGCACGACCTTCAACTTCACCGACTACCTGGTGAAACTGTCGCCCGACTGGAAGGACAAGGTTGGTTCGGACACGGCCGTCGAATGGCCAACCGGCGTCGGCGCCAAGGGCAGCGAAGGCGTTGCCAACACCGTCAAGCAGACCGACGGCGGCATCGGCTACGTCGAATATGCCTATGCCAAGCAGAACAAGCTGTCCTACTCCAAGATGGTGAATGCAGCCGGCAAGGTCGTCGAGCCGTCGCTCGAATCCTTCGGCGCCGCCGCTTCGAATGCCGACTTCAAGGGCGCGAAGAACTTCAACGTCATCATCACCAACGAGCCCGGCGACGCCACCTGGCCGATCGCCGCCTCGACCTGGGTGCTGATCCACAAGGCTCCGGACGATGCCGCTGCCACCGGCGAAGCGCTGAAGTTCTTTGCCTGGGCCTACAAGGACGGCAAGGAAACCGCCAAGGCGCTCGACTACGTGTCGATCCCCGACAGCGTCGTCGACCTGATCAAGGCTTCGTGGAAGGCCGACATCAAGGCCGGCGGCAAGCCCGTCTACGCCGGCGAGTAATATCTTTCTGGAGGAGCGCCGCCCCGCGGCGCTCCTTTTCAATCAACACAAAGAGCCGAGCTTGACATGAGCGCTGCCCAGGAAGCCTTGCCAGCCATTCGAGGTTCACGCGACGCCATCGTCAGACGGTTCGCGTTGACCGATTCGATCTTCCATGGGCTGACCCGCGCCGCCGCCATTCTCGTGCTGGTGCTGCTCGGCGGTGTTGCCATCTCCTTGTTCGCCGGTTCCTGGCAGGCACTGTCGACCTTCGGCTTCTCCTTTCTGACCACCGAGAGCTGGAATCCCGTCACCGAGAAATTCGGCGCCCTGGCGCCGATCTATGGCACCATCATCACTTCGGCCATCGCTATCCTGATCGCCGTGCCGCTCGGCATCGGCATCGCCATTTTTCTCACCGAGCTTTGCCCGCGTCCGCTTCGGCGCCCGATCGGCATGGCGGTGGAACTGCTGGCCGGCATTCCTTCGATCATCTACGGCATCTGGGGCCTGTTCGTGCTGGCACCGTTCCTGCAGACGACAGTGCAACCTTTCATCATCAGCGTGTTCCATGGCATTCCCGGCCTTAACAGCCTGTTCGCCGGGCCCCCTTATGGCATTGGCCTGCTGACCTCGGCGATGATCCTGGCCATCATGATCCTGCCTTTCATCACCTCGATCACCAAGGATGTGTTCGACACGGTGCCGCCGGTGCTGAAGGAGTCCGCCTACGGCATTGGCTGCACGACCTGGGAGGTAACACGCCGGGTCGTCGTCCCCTACACCCGCATCGGCATCATGGGCGGCGTCATGCTTGCTCTCGGCCGTGCGCTCGGTGAAACCATGGCGGTCACCTTCGTCATCGGCAACGCCCACCGGATCAGCGCCTCGCTGTTCGCGCCGGCAACGACGATCTCGGCAACCATCGCCAACGAATTCACCGAAGCCGTCGGCGATCTCTACACCTCCTCGCTGGTGGCGCTCGGCCTGATCCTGTTCGTCATCACCTTCCTCATCCTTGCCATCGCCCGGTACATGCTGATGCGCATCGATGCCCGTACCGGAGTCTGACCGATGTCGACAGCCGCATCGCTTCACCAGAGCCGCAAGCGCAAGAACGGCGTGATGATGACGCTCTGCGTCATCGCCGCCGGCATCGGCCTTGCCTGGCTGGCGCTGATCCTCGGCGCGCTGCTCTATAAGGGTCTGTCGGGCGTTTCGCTCTCGGTGTTCACCGAAATGACCCCGCCGCCCGGTGATGCCGGTGGCCTGCTCAACGCCATCTACGGCAGCATCGTGATGACCATCATCGGGATCGTCGTCGGCACGCCGATCGGCGTGCTGGCCGGCACCTACATGGCCGAATACGGCCGCTTTTCGAAACTCACCACCGTGGTACGCTTTATCAACGACATCCTGCTGTCGGCGCCATCGATCATCATTGGTCTGTTCGTCTACGAATTGATGGTGCGGCCGATGGGGCATTTCTCGGCCATCGCCGGCGCCGTCGCGCTGGCCATCCTGGTCATCCCCGTGGTCGTGCGCACCACCGAGGACATGCTCAACCTTGTGCCGAACGCCTTGCGCGAGGCCGGCACGGCGATTGGCGCGCCACGCTGGGTGGTGATCCGTTCGGTGGCCTACCGCGCGGCGATGTCCGGCATCGTCACCGGCATATTGCTGGCCATCGCCCGCATTTCCGGCGAGACGGCGCCGCTTCTTTTCACGGCGCTGAACAACCAGTTCTGGTCGAGCAACCTCAACGCGCCGATGGCCAGCCTGCCGGTTACCATTTTTCAGTTCGCTCTCAGCCCCTACGAGGAATGGCAGCAACTGGCCTGGACCGGCGCACTCATAATCACATTGACGGTTCTCGCGCTCAGCATCTTCGCGCGCAGCCTGACCGGACGCAGAGAGGACAAATGAGCCAGATGTTGTCTCCAGACATGACGATTGCCACCGAGGCGGCCGCCAAGGCGAAGATCGAGGTCAAGAACCTCAATTTCTACTACGGCCAGTCGAAGGCGCTGAAAGACATCACGCTGTCGCTGCCCGAGCGCAGCGTGACGGCCTTCATTGGACCGTCGGGTTGCGGAAAGTCGACGCTGCTGCGCGTCTTCAACCGCATCTACGAACTCTACCCCAAGCAGACCGCCGAGGGTCAGGTGCTGCTCGACGGCCAGAACGTTCTCGACCGCTCGCAGGATCTCAACCTGTTGCGCACCAAGATCGGCATGGTGTTCCAGAAGCCGACGCCGTTCCCGATGTCGATCTATGAGAACATCGCCTTCGGCGTCAGGCTCTATGAGAAGATCGGCAAGGCCGAGATGGACGGCCGTGTCGAGCAGGCGCTGAAGCGCGCCGCGCTGTGGAACGAGGTCAAGGACAAGCTCAATGCCAGCGGCCTCAGCCTGTCGGGCGGCCAGCAGCAGCGGCTTTGCATCGCCCGCACCGTGGCGGTGAAGCCGGAGGTCATCCTGCTCGACGAGCCGGCCTCGGCGCTCGACCCATTGTCGACCGCCAAGATCGAGGAACTGATCGACGAGTTGCAGGCCGACTACACGATCGTCATCGTCACCCACAACATGCAGCAGGCCGCGCGCGTCTCGAAGCAGACGGCTTTCATGTATCTGGGCGAGCTGGTCGAATTCGACAAGACCGAGAAGATCTTCACGTCGCCTCGCGAGAAGCGCACGCAGGACTACATCACCGGCCGCTTCGGCTGATCTCACGCATACGAGGACCAGGATCATGGCCGAACACACAGTCGCAGCCTTCGACGAGGATCTCGGACAGATCAGCAAGCTGATCAGCGACATGGGCGATCTTGCCGGCACGATGGTCGGCGGCGCCACCAAGGCGCTGCTGAATTCCGACAATGCGCTGGCACAGCGCGTCGTCTCCGACGACGCCATCATGGACGCGCGCCAGCGCGAACTCGACGATCGCGCCATCACCCTGATCGCCAAGCGCCAGCCGATGGCCGACGATCTGCGTCATGTCGTCGGCTCCATCCGCATGGCGGGCGATCTCGAACGCATCGGCGACCTTGCCAAGAACATTGCCAAGCGCGTCGGCTCCGTCGGCCTTACCGCCACCCCGCGCGATCTGTCGCACTCGATCGATTCCATGGCGCAGCTGGTGCTGATCCAGGTGCAGGGGGTAGTCGAGGAATACGCGGCAGGCGATGCCGCCGCCCTCGCCAAGCTCAGGAATGACGACGAACGCATCGACATCAAATACACTTCGGTGTTCCGCGAACTCCTGACCTACATGATGGAGGATCCCCGCAACATCACGGCTTGCACGCATCTTTTGTTCTGCGCCAAGAATCTCGAACGCATCGGCGACCACGTGACCAACATCGCCGAGAATGCATATTATGTGCTGACCGGCACGCAACTGCCCGCCAACCGTCCGAAGCAGGACGAGACGGCGATGTCGGTGCCGGCGGCTTGACGGCAGGGATGATCAATCGATGATCGCGCCACGCATCATGGTGGTGGAGGACGAGGAGCCGCTCGGCGTGCTTCTCCGCTACAATCTGGAATCGGAAGGCTACCAGGTCGAGGTGGTGACACGCGGCGACGAAGCCGAGATCCGCCTCCAGGAGAACGTGCCCGACCTCCTGGTGCTCGACTGGATGGTGCCGGCGGTTTCCGGCATCGAACTCTGTCGGCGCCTGCGAATGCGGCCCGAGACCGAGAGGCTGCCGATCATCATGTTGACGGCGCGCGGCGAGGAGAGCGACCGCGTGCGCGGCCTCTCGACCGGTGCCGACGACTATCTGGTCAAGCCGTTCTCGACACCGGAATTCATGGCCCGGGTCAAGGCGCTGCTGCGCCGCGCCAAGCCGGAAGTGCTGTCCAGCGTGCTCAAGGTCGGCGACATCGTGCTCGACCGGGAATCGCACCGGGTCTATCGCAAGAAGAGCGAGATCCGGCTCGGACCGACCGAGTTCCGCCTGCTCGAATTCATGATGCGTCATCCCGGCCGCGTGTTCTCGCGCAGCCAGCTGCTCGACAATGTCTGGGGCGAGACGATCTATATCGATGAACGCACCGTGGACGTGCATGTCGGCCGGCTGCGCAAGGCGGTCAACAACGGCCGTATGCCGGACGTGATCCGCACCATTCGCGGCGCCGGCTACGCGATCCGCGAAGACTGAAATCAGGCTACATTCTTGCCCGGAACGCCGGGCCTCGCCAGCACGCCCGGCGCGAAAATCTCCTGGTCCACGAAGGTCAATGCGCGCATAGCGCAACCTTCGCGGATGAGCGGCAGCTCGTTCGGCTCGGTGTCGAAGGAAATCGATTCCGAATGCTGGCCGCCGGCGGTCTGGCCGATGGCCTCGCGCAAGGCCGGCTCGATCAGGTCGAAGGCGGCGGCGCTGACGCCGACCATGGCGACGGGTGCGGGATCGATCAGCGCGAACAGGCTGCCCAGCCCATAGCCCAGCGCCTCGCCGGCCTTGCGATAGGCTTCGCGCTCCGGTCCGTCTTTCTCCCTTGCCGTCGCGGCGAGTGTCCGCATCTGCGCATCGCTGACATCTGCGACCGGTTCGGCGTCCTCGCCAAGCTGCCTGGCGTTGCGCCAGATGGCGTAGTTGCCGGCATAGGCCTCGACGCAGCCGCGCCGTCCGCAGCGGCAGAGCGCGCCTCCCGGGCGATGGATCATGTGGCCGAACTCGCCTCCCGATGAATGCGTGCCGGTGAACAGCTCGCCCTTCAGCACCAGGCCCATGCCGATGCCGTGCGAGAGCAGGATGGCGATGAAGTCGTCGCGGTAGCGTTCGGGGTCGCGCCAGCGCAGCGCCACCGCCATCATGTTGCAGTCGTTCTCCATGGTAGCGGGGATGCCGAACTCGGCTTCAAGTATGTCGGCGAAGGGAATGTCCGTCTGCGGCGTGATCGGCGACCACAGCATCGCACGCGCCTCGCTGTCGGTGATGCCCTGGATCGCCAGCGCGATGCGGGCAATACTGCGGACGTCGAGATCGGGGTCCTCGAGGCGCCGCCGCACTATTGCCGTGCATTCGCCGATCAGCGCCTCGCGCGACATGGTCAGCGTGTCCAGCCGGCGCTGTTCCTCGGCGATCACCTGGCCGGAATAATCGATGACGGCGACGGACAGGAAATTCAGTGACAGCACCACGGTCATCACAGCCGCGGCCTCGGGGTTGAGGCCAAGGCCAACCTGCGGCCGGCCGCGTTTCAGTGAACCGGCTTCGTTCGGCTTGCCTTCGGTCAGGATACCCTCGTCGATCAGGTCGGCTGATATCGCCGATATGGTCGAGTGGCTGAGGCCGGTGGTGGCGGCGATCTCGGTGCGCGAGGGCTGACCACCCTGACGCACGGCTGCAATCACCATGGCGCGGTTGCGCCGGCGCAGATCGTCGTGGCGGATTCCTACCGACATGCTTCCCACATCCTCCCCGTCGCCGCGGTTCTTGACACCCCCTCGAACCTCTCCGGCAATGGGCCGAATACTGGCAGATGCGGCAGGAGCTGTCATTTATTTATTGCGGGACTCGAAAAAAGGTTCCCGGCACCTCAAAATCCATCAGAATCGATGTTGACAGTGTTCCGACGATGGATCAGTGTTTTTTCGAGGCTCGAAAAAATAGGGCCTTTGTGCCGGCCTTCGGGCCAGTTTGGTCGCGCCATACGCGGCGCAGGGAGGATATATCATGAAGAGATTCACAGTCGCCATCCTGGCGGGTGTCGCCATGTCGCTGACGCTGGCGTCGGTGGCGCAGGCGAAGGACAAGGTCATCGGCGTTTCGTGGTCGAATTTCCAGGAAGAGCGCTGGAAGACCGACGAGGCCGCCATGAAGAAAGCGATCGAGGCCGCGGGCGACAAGTACATTTCCGCCGATGCGCAGTCCAATCCCGGCAAGCAGCTGACCGATGTCGAAAGCCTGATTTCCCAGGGCGCCAATTCGCTGATCATCCTGGCGCAGGATGCTTCGGCCATCGGCCCAGCGGTGCAGAAGGCGCTCGACGAGGGCATTCCGGTCGTCGGCTATGACCGCCTGATCGAGAACAAGGACGTCTTCTACCTGACCTTCGACAACAAGGAAGTCGGCCGCATGCAGGCTCGCGAGGTGTTCAAGGTGAAGCCTGAAGGCAATTACGTCTTCATCAAGGGCTCGGGTGCCGACCCGAATGCCGACTTCCTGTTCTCGGGCTCGATGGAAGTGCTGAAGGAAGCCATCGACAGCGGCAAGATCAAGAATGTCGGCGAAGCCTATACGGACGGCTGGCTGCCCGCCAACGCCCAGAAGAACATGGAGCAGTTCCTCACCGCCAACGACAATAAGGTCGATGCCGTGGTCGCGGCCAATGACGGCACCGCCGGCGGCGTCGTCGCGGCGCTGACGGCGCAGGGGCTCGCCGGCACCGTGCCGGTCTCTGGCCAGGACGGCGACCACGCCGCGCTCAACCGCATCGCGCTCGGCACCCAGACTGTGTCGGTGTGGAAGGATGCGCGTGAACTCGGCAAGAACGCCGCCGAGATCGCCTCGCAGCTCGCCGACGGCAAGAAGATGACCGACATCGCCGGCGCGAAGGACTTCACGACGCCTGGCGGCAACACCGTCAAGTCGCTGTTCCTGACCCCGGTCGCCATCACCAAGGACAATCTCAACCTCGTCATCGACGCCGGCTGGATCAAGAAGGACGAAGTCTGCGCGGGCGTCGCCGCCGGCAGCGTCGCGGCCTGCAACTGAGTTTGACCGCTTGAAGAATGAAGGCGCCGCGGCCCCCAAGCCGCGGCGTTTTCTCAAAAAGATTTGTGTTTCCGCATCACGCGGATAGCTTCTAGGCTGGGTTCGGCATCCGTGTCAGACGGCCAGCCGGTTGGAGGAAATCATGACCGACACGATGTCCAACCTGCAGGCCGATACCGCGCGCGCCTCGGAACTCGGCGCGGTTGCCCGGTTCCTGAAAGCGACCGAGATCGACACCCGTATGCTCGGCATGATCGGCGCCCTGCTGCTGATCTGGGTCGCGCTGCATGTGATTTCGAGCTTGCGTCTTGGCGTCAATCCGTTCGATTTCGACAGCCGCACGTTTCTGACGCCGCGCAATCTGTGGAATCTGTCGGTGCAGACGTCCGCGGTCGCAATCATGGCCTGCGGCATGGTGCTGGTCATCGTCATGCGCAACATCGACCTGTCCGTCGGTTCCGCCGAGGGCCTGATCGGCATGGTCATGGGCTTTGCCCAGGTGCATTTCCTGGTCCGGTTCGTGGGGCTTGAACTCGGCAATCCATGGATCTGGGTGCTGGCACTGGTCATCGGCCTGGCGCTCGGCCTTTTGATCGGCGCCTTCCAGGGCTTCGTCATCGCCTATCTCGAAGTGCCGGCCTTCATCGTCACGCTGGGCGGCCTGCTGGTCTGGCGCGGTGCCGCCTGGTGGGTCACCAGCGGCCAGACGGTGGCACCGCTCGACGCCACCTTCCAGCTGATGGGCGGCGGACCGGCCGGATCGATCGGTGCGACCTGGAGCTGGGTCGTAGGCATCGTCGCCTGCCTGGCCGTCGTGTTTGCGCTGTTCAACGGGCGGGTGCAACGAAAGCGGTTCCGCTTCCCGCTGCGGCCGATCTGGGCCGAGACGCTGCTCGGCGTCGTCACCTGTGCCGTCATCATGGGCGCGGTGTGGCTGGCCAACTCCTATCCGTGGCCGATCGGCATCGTGAACCGGTACGCGGCCGCCAACAACATCACCGTGCCGGAGGGCGGGCTATTCATCGCCCACGGCATCGCCATACCGGTATTGATGGCCGTCGCCGTCGGTCTGGTCATGACCTTCATCACAAAACGCACCCGTTTCGGCCGTTATGTCTTTGCCATCGGCGGCAATCCGGAAGCGGCCAACCTCGCCGGCATCAACACGCGCTGGATCACCATGAAGGTGTTCATGATCATGGGCGTGCTGGCCACGATCGCCGCCGCCATTTCGTCGGCCCGGCAGAACTCGGCCACCAATGTGCTTGGAACATTGGATGAGCTGCTCGTCATTGCCGCGGCCGTCATCGGCGGCACGTCGCTTGCCGGCGGCTCGGGAACGATCATCGGCGCCATGCTCGGCGCGTTGCTGATGCAGTCGCTGCAGTCGGGCATGGTGCTGCTCGGCGTCGATTCGCCTCTGCAGAGCATCGTCGTCGGCGCCGTGCTGGTCATCGCGGTGTGGCTCGACACCGTTTACCGCAAGCGCGTTTAGGGAGGCATCACCGTGATTGACAAGACTGCTACTGCAGCCACCGCGCTGGTCGACATGCGTAATATCTCGATCGCATTCGGCGGCATCCGTGCCGTCGACGACGCCTCGATCGATCTTTTCCCCGGCGAGGTCGTGGCGCTGCTCGGCCACAACGGCGCCGGCAAGTCGACGCTGATCAAGATCCTGTCCGGCGCCTACAAGCGCGACTCCGGCCAGATATTCGTCAATGGCGAGGAGGCAGCGATCTCCAACCCGCGCGACGCCAAGAATTACGGCATCGAGACGATCTACCAGACGCTGGCGTTGGCAGACAATGTCGATGCCGCCGCCAATCTGTTCCTCGGCCGCGAGCTGATGACCGCCTGGGGCACGCTCGACGACGTCGCCATGGAGGCCGAGGCGCGCAAGGTGATGGGGCGGCTCAATCCTCGCTTCCAGCGTTTCAAGGAACCGGTGATCAAACTATCGGGCGGACAGCGCCAGTCAGTGGCGATCGCACGCGCCATCCTGTTCAACGCCCGCATCCTGATCATGGACGAGCCGACGGCGGCACTCGGCCCCCAGGAAACGGCACAGGTCGGCGAACTGGTCAGGCAGCTCAAGTCCGACGGCATCGGCATCTTCCTGATCAGCCACGACATCCACGACGTGTTCGAGCTTGCCGACCGGGTCTGCGTGATGAAGAACGGTCAGGTCGTCGGCACGGCACGCACCACGGATGTCACCCAGGACGAGGTGCTGGGCATGATCATCCTGGGTAAATGTCCTCCAGGTGCCATACCGGGGCCGGGTGCGCTGAAGATCGCCGCCTGAGGCCGGCCAGGCTGCTCGGGCACGCGCCGTTGCCGTTCACATGATATGCCAGTGATCACGATGGCTTGGCCTGACCATTGTGTTGGCCCGGCGACTTGCCCATAAAGGTCCTATTTGATCGTGGACCGCATCATCCGTTGAAGAAGCTTTTTCCAATCGTCGCGTTCATTGCCGTTGCATTGATCAGCATGACCATGGCGGGATTCGCTTATTTCGCGACGCAGGAAGCCGCCCGCATCAAGTTCGAAGGGGCGGCCGATGACGCCCTCAATCGGATCGAGAGCCGCATCGACCTGCATCTGTCGCTGCTGCGCTCGACGAAGGCCCTGTTCGACGCGCGCAACGGCGATATTTCCCAGAACGAGTTCAAGGCCTTCTTCAAGGCGCTGGATGTCGACAGCAATTTCGGCGGCCTGCGCGGCATCGGCTTCCTGCGGCTGGTCAAGACGGGCGACGAGGAAACGGTCGAACGCGACATCCTCCACGATTTCGGCGCCAGCCATCCGGTCTATCCCGATACGACGCAGCCCTGGCGCACGCCGATTGCGCTTTTCGAGCCGCTGGATCCGTCCAACCAGGCCAGCATCGGCTACGACATGTTCAGCGAGCCGGTGCGGCGCGCGGCGATCGAAAAGGCGATGGCCGACGACCAACAGCATGCAAGTGGGCTGGTGCAGCTCGGCCAGGGCACGGGTGCCGCGCAGACCTTCACCGGCTTCCTGGTCTTCGTGCGGCTCAACGTCGAAACGGCGCCGGAGGTCATCAACGCATCGCGCTCCTCGACCGCCGGCTTTCTCTATGCCGCCTTCCGCGCCCGGGATCTGTTCCAGATCGCGCTGAGCCGCGCGCCGCTGCTGCCGGTCAACACAGAGATCTATGACGGAACGGCAAACAGCGACAATCTGTTGTTCCGCTCGGAGACGCCACCGGCTTCATCCTTGGGAGACCGGCTGCTGGTCACCCGCAAGATGACCGTGGCGGGGCGCCCGTGGACCGTGTTGTTCAGGCCGACCAGTGCCTTCTCGCAACCCTCGTCGCGCGCCATCCCTGTGATGCTGGGACTGTTCGGCCTGCTCCTGGCCGGCGCCATCGCGCTGGTGGCGCGCTATCAGGAGCGAGCCTACGACGCGGTGTCGGCCTTGCATGAAACAACGGAAAAGAGCCTGCTCGAAAAGGACCTGATGCTGCAGGAGATGAGGCATCGCATCAAGAACTCGATCACCAGGGTGCTGGCGATCGCCCGGCAGACGGCGTCGCGGGCAACCGACGTCAATGAGTTCTCCAATTCCTTCTCGGCCAGGCTGCAGGCGATGGCCGCCTCGCAGGACATGTTGACGCGCTCACGCTGGCAGAAAGCCGACCTTGCCGACCTGCTGCGCATCGAGCTCGGCCAGGTGTTCGGCAAGGAGTTGCCGGAGGGGCTCCTGTCAGGCCCGGAGGTGCTGCTCGATGAAACCACAACGCAGGCGCTTGGCCTGACCTTTCATGAACTCGCCACCAATGCGCTGAAATATGGTGAAGCCGGCAATTCCGCGAATTCGTCCAAGGGGGATTGGGCGCTGAAAGTGGACTGGTCGCTGGAAGGGCGTGGACGCGAGCGGATCCTGGCGCTGAACTGGCGGGAAGCTGGAAAAAACAAGATCGAGGCGCCGGCCGTGACCGGATTCGGTACGAAACTGATCGACCTCAACGTCACCCGCGAATTGCGCGGCACGATCAAGCGGGATTTCCAGGCTGACGGCCTGAAGGTGGAAATCAGAATTCCGCTGGTCGGCTGAAATCCTGCCGATCGGCAACGGCCACGAAAATCCGGAGGCCGGATATGGCCCCCGGTTTTGTATTCCATTAGAGCGGTTCAGCGTTTGATAGAAATCGCCGAGCCGCTCCTGATTGCTCTAATCGCTGAATTAGTTGCAGCGGGCCGTATAGATACGTCCGCGATGATCGCGATACTGGCAGTAGCCGTTGCGCAGGTTGCGAACCAGCAGGCCGGACCCGGCACCGACGGCCGCGCCTATCAGCGCGCCCTTGCCGCCGCCGACCAACCCGCCTACGCCCGCACCGATCAAGCCGCCGCCGACGACGTCCTGCTCGGTCGTGGTGCAGCCGCTGACGGCGACCACCGCAACCATGGCAATAAGTATTTTCCGCATAGAGTCACTCCTCACTTGTGTCCACACTTTAGTAAGCTCCAACCGCCGTTTAGCACGAAACGACGGCCTTTGCTGCTGCAATTTATTGTTGATTAACGTCGTCTTTTCCTGGGCGGAGGTCGGAAATGGTCAACGAAGCGTTAAGGCTACCGTCTGGCCGCATCTTGCAGACAATTTGATCGTACTCGTCCTCCGACGCAGGATCGACCGCGAGGCATTCGGTGACGACATGCTGCGCCTGCCCCTGTACGTCGCCCATCGCGAAGGGGCGCTCAGCGTTGCATTCGTCAGCAGTCGCAAAAACACTGACAGGGACCTGCAATTCCCGGCATTCGGCCAACGCGGTTATGTGTTGCATGACAGATGTTCCTCTGGCCGCAATAACGACGGACATCGTCAAAAAGTTCCTGTCATTCCAACGGGGCTCTCACGGTCGAAGGTGCCCCCGCGTTAACCGATCGGCGATTTCAACAGCGCGCACGGTGAGGTGAGCAGGACCTAAGTCAGCTCAACTGCCAAAGAACGGCCAACGACATTATCGCGGCCAGCGCAAGAACGAGCCCCTTCATCAAACCCTTGCCTGCTTCAGGGAGTGTTCTTGCGGAGGATTCGGATTCCTGAAATTCGCCCATCGAAATCCGGGCGGCTTGTTCCAGTCTGTTCATGTCGGCAACCGTCAAGACGTTCCTCCCGTACCGCGCTGCAAGCCTGCCAACAATGTCCGAAAACGGGGTGGGTTCCGGCGATATCTGGGAAAAACAGTATTCGCTCTTATGGTGAACAGCCGGTTAAGAATCGCTGCTTGCCGGGCTCTCACTGCGTCTCGAAATTGCTGTGCGGAACGACCAGGCGGTATTCGAGGTGGCCGTCGCCGATATCGAGGTTCGCGGTTCCGTTCAGGGACGCTGGCACCACACGCTCCAACGCGACGCTGCCGAATCGCTTTTGACCGCCCCCATCGTCGTCGGTCCCTATCGTTTCGGCCCATGTCAAAGACAAGGCCACGTCCCCCGTGGCGGCGGCGTTAAGGTCGGCGGTGACCTCGACGAAACCGTCCGGCCGGGACAGGGCGCCGTAGCTGACGGAGTTGACGGCAAGTTCATGCATCGCCAGGCCAATATGCAGCGCGGCGTTGGGATTGAGGTAGGGATTGGCGCCACGGAAGCGAAGGCTGTGCGATGGGTTCGCTCCGTAGCGGCCGACCTGGCTCGCCACCAGTTCATGAAGGGCTGCCCCTCGCCAGTTGGAGGATGTCACCAGATCCTGGGAGGAGGCCAGCGACTGCAGCCGGCCGCGGAAGCGCGTCAGGAAGTCGCCGACGCCGTCGGAATAACGACCGGTCTGGGTCGCGATGCTCTGGATGATCGCCAGCAGGTTCTTCGAGCGGTGGCTGACTTCACGCAGCAACGTCGTCAATGTCTGTTCGCGCCGCTTCTGCTCGGTCGTCTCAACCATGGTGGTGACGACGCCTTGTACATCGCCACCATCGCCTCGGTCGGCATCGACCCAGATATGAAACCAGCGAACGCCGTTCTCGACCGGGACACTGATTTCAAGGCGCTGAGCATCGCCGGTCGCGACCACCTCGCGCTTGGCGGCGGCGATGCGGTCGGCCTGCGCCATCGGCAGGGTGCCGTTCCCCTCGACCTCATCGGAGACCCAGGGCGCGCGCATGTTGCGGGCCCATACGGTCTTCATCTCGCGATCCTGGTAAAGAACGGAAATGCCGGCATTGTGCAGGGCGTGAAGAAGGGCACGGCCAAGCTGCATGCCGCTTTCAGCGGGGTGCATGGCGATGACTTCATCGCTCCGTGCGCCTTCCGTGTTATCTGAAGTCCTGGAGCGCATAGGTCAATCTGTTCACCCAACTCAGGCTGAACGGCTCACTGTCGAATGGGTTCCGCTAAAAGCGGTCCGCCGGACGGTATCCATTGAAGGACGCCGCCCGGCGGTGGCTGGAAACCGTTTGAGGGGTGCGGCTTCCAGTGTTCGCCTGATAACTCGCCAGGCTCACGCCCGCCTGAACAGGCCGGCCAGAAGCGAAATGATCAGGAAAGCCAGGAAGATGAAGAACAATATCTGCGCGATACCGGCGGAGGTGCCGGCAATGCCGCCGAAACCAAGCGCGCCGGCGATAATCGCCACGACCAGAAATACGAGCGCCCAGTAAAGCATGGCTCATCTCCTTCCAATGATGCGGTAAAAACGTGGGTGGATGCGGTTTGTTCCACCATTCACCGAAAAAGACGGTGCTTGCAAATCGTTCCGGCAGCGCGGGCCGGAAATTCGCCGGTGGCCGATCCGGCTTGTCAAAAAGGCCACCGGAAACAATCGCATCCAGCGGCCTTGATGTCTCCGTCCTGCGTCCGAGGCAGCGATCTATGCGGCAGCCTTGGCCTGCCGGTCGAAGAACAACGCCTGGCTGATCAGCGCCTTGACCATGTCGGGATTGAACGGCTTGGTCACGAGGAAGGCGGGTTCGGGGCGCTCTCCGGTCAGGAGACGTTCGGGAAAGGCGGTGATGAAGATCACCGGCACCGATGTCGAAGAGAGCATTTCGTTTACCGCCTCGATGCCTGAACTGCCGTCGGCGAGCTGGATATCGGCCAGGACCATCTTCGGCCGGGTCTTGCCGAACATCGTCACCGCTTCGGCATGGGTGCGCGCCGTTCCCACGACCCGATGACCGAGGCTTTCGACCATCTCCTCTATGTCCATGGCGATCAGCGGCTCATCCTCGATGATCAGCACGTCGGTCGCCACCTGACGGGAAATCTCGTTGCTTGCCTGGGCGAGCAGCTCGGAGAACTGCTGGTCGCCGACGTCGAGGATTTCGGCCGCCTCGTCCTCGCTGAAACCTTCGACGGCAACCAGCAGGAAGGCCTGGCGGGGAAGCGGCGCGATCGCATTGAGATTGGCGGCCGCGCGCTGCTCCCAAGCCGATTGTGACTGCTCCTGCGGAACGCGGATGGCAACGGATGTGAAGAGCTTGGCAAAAACCTTGTACAAGGCGATCCGGTCACTCGACGCCTCCGGGAAGATGTCGACATCGGCAATGATGGCCTCAAGCATCGCGGCGACCAGCGCGTCGCCGCTCTCCTGCGATCCCGAGACGGCACGCGAGAAGCGCCGCAGGAACGGCAGATGCGGAGCGATGGTGGCGGACAAGCTCATGATGGACGTCTCCCTCAGATGACGCGGTTGGATGCATTGCAGGTCACTGATTGCAAGCCCGGTGGAAATAACGCCGCTTTCCCGAAAAAGTTCCGCCGATATGGAACGAATCAGTGGCAATGGCGTTTGGACGTCGGGTTGGGCAAACCAGACGAGGGTAGCGCTTGTCTCGTGTTATGTATGAGCGGCTTGAGCTCTGGGAATAAAAGGGCGAAATGAAGGATATGACGAAAGATATTCTGGCTGGCGCCGCGGGCAGGCGCCGGAACGGCGTCGGCGACCCTCTTGGGCCGAACTCCGAAATCGGGCGCAAACTCAAACAATATTATGACGAGCTGGTCTCCGACAATGTGCCGGATCGCTTCGCCCGGTTGCTCAGCCAACTGGAACAGGCCGAACCCGCACAGAAGAAGGACTGAGGCATGGCAGCGGTCTCCCAAGGCTTCAAGACCGATTTGCTTGGGGCAATCCCAAGCTTGCGGGCTTTTGCCGTGTCGCTGACTCAGAATGCCGACAAGGCCGACGATCTCGTTCAGGAAACGCTGGTCAAGGCCTGGGACAAGCATGAGAGCTTTCAGCCCGGCACCAACCTCAAGGCGTGGCTTTTCACGATCCTGCGCAATGAATTCTATTCGCAAATGCGCAAGCGCGGCCGCGAGGTGCAGGACAGCGACGGCATCATGACGGCCCGGCTTGCAGTGCACCCTGCCCAGCACGGCCAACTCGACCTCAAGGATTTTCGCGGCGCTCTCGAGCAATTGCCGGAGGACCAGCGCGAAGCCATCATCCTGATCGGCGCTTCGGGCTTCTCCTATGAGGAGGCCGCCGAAATCTGCGGTTGCGCGGTCGGAACGATCAAGAGCCGCGTCAGCAGGGCCCGCACGCGCCTGCAGGAAATCCTGAAAATCTCCGGCGAGGACGAGTATGGCCCCGATGCGATCTCGGCTCAGGTCACGGGGACGGCGGCGCATTGAACGCGGGCCGAATAACGGCGATGCGGACGTGTCGCGTCAGTCAGGGGAGCCGCGACCGTAGGCCAGCGCCACGGCTTCGACGAGGTCTTCGCCTGAATAGGGCTTGGTGACCAGCCTCACCCCGGGGAATGACGTCTTGATCTCGTCCGTATCCGAATAGCCGGACGCGAAAACGAACGGGACGCCGGTTTCACGCAGACCCGCGGCGAATTCAAGCGTCGAGGCACCGCCCAGCACTAGATCGACAATGGCCGCGTCGAAATCCGTCGCGACCTTCCGGCCATCGACCTCGGCCAGGTCGCGGGCAACCACCACCTCGCTTGCACCGTGGTCGCGGCAGAGTTGCTCGACATCCATGGCTATGAGGTATTCATCCTCCAGGACAAGAATGCGCAATCCGTCGAGTAATTGAGGCACAGGCAATTGCTCCTTGAAACGTCGGGAGTCATGATCGCAATTCGGTGTGTTGTCATTTAAAAAAGATACACGGCGCCGATGAAAGGCCAATCTCAGGCAAGCGCGTAGAACGGACCTGCCGCGGCAGGCATTTGCAAGCGGGCGAAATGCCCAGCAAGACCGAGTGCGGTTTTTCAAATCGGCAATATCCTTGCGAGCAATGGCCGTTACCGGCCGCTGACCTGACGCAGCGCTTCTTGCCAGAGGCGGGGGATCGGGTGCGCATGACCGGGTTTTCGGCTAGTTTGCCCCGGCATCGGAACCTTGAAGCGCACGGCGCGTTTGAAACCGAGCAATCACAAGGAGTTAAGCAATGGCAACCGCCGCAGGGAAAACCGCCAACGAAGGCCGGACGAATTCGGATCTTGAAGCCGACATCAGGCAGTTGAAGGCCGATATCGACAAGCTCACCAAACAGTTGGCCCAGACCGGTCAACACGGTTACGGCACAGCGCGCCGGGCGGCGGCCGAAGGCGTCGAGCAGTTGCGCGCCCAAGGGGAGGCCGCCTTCGACAGCCTGCGCGGCAATGCCAGGGATATCGAGGCGCAGATGGTGGCAAGCGTACGCGAAAAGCCGGTAACGTCGCTGGCAATCGCCGCTGGCATCGGCTTCCTGTTCGCGCTGCTCGCGCGTCGCTAGTTTCGCCGAGATGGGACTGCTGGCTTCCCTGCTCTCGGGTTTCGCCTCGGGTGAGACCATGGCTGTGATGCGCCGTGCGCGCACAGCGGCCACCGTCTATGCGCTTGCAGCGCTGGCGGCATTCTGCGGCCTCGGCTTCCTGGTCGGGGCGGCTTACATCTGGACATCGGCGCGCTATGGATCGCTGGCTGCCGCGGTTGGTTTCGGTGTCGGCTTCCTGGTGATCGCGGGCCTTATTGTTCTGATCCATCGGCTGGTGTCGGGCGCCCAGGTCCGCCGCGAAGCAAGGCGGCGCAAGGCCGACATGAAGGCGATCGGCATTACGGCCGCGCTCGCGGTGCTACCGACATTGCTCAAGGGAAAAAGTGGGCTCAAGGGAAAAGGTGGACTCAAGGGAAAAGGTGGGCTCGGGATTATTCTTGGTCCGGCCGTGGCACTCGCGGCCTATGCCATCTACCGCGAGAACGTGAAGTCCGACGCCGACCGTCCGGATGCCGGCGAGGGATAGCAGCGCCGGCCGGCCCGCCTCGTGTCACTTCGGCAGATCTTCCAGCGCCATCAATATCTCGGCGAAGACGCCGTCGCGCTGGACACCGTTTCCACCCGGTATCCAACGAAGTCTCCAACGGCTTGCCTTGATGTCCTCGCCGACCCGAGACAACCTTGCAGCCGGAACCATCCTTGCGAGGGACCGTTACCCGATCGTGATTTGCCGATCGGGCCAGCCGACGCGAAACCGGACGAGGAACCGCCATGACCAAGAACATTCCCGAAAACAAAGCGCGTCAGGGGCGATGGGGTTGGCACGGGTTCCAAATCCTGATCGCCGGACTGCTGCTTGCGCTCATCGCCTGGGGCGTCTCCGAGATCTACGGCGAGTTGATCAAAGCCCCGAACACAGGCGAACATCACGTCCCCGCTCCGCCGGATTCCGGCCCGGCGCCCTCCGGCTAAAATCGCGGCTCCCGTGGCGTCACACCGCATCAGGCTGCCTTCGCCTGGGCCACGCTGGCCGGCACCAGTACATTGAGGGCTCCGGGTTTGATTTCGATAATCGTCTCACGATCGAGCCTGACCAGTTCGCCATCCATCACGGCGCGAAATTTTCTGCCGCCGGAGTGGATTTTCAGCACTGCACGGTCGGCCTGATGGATTTCGACGTGCTCGTTGTCGCGCCATTTGCCGCGCGCCATGTTGAAGAAGAACTTGACCAGTTCAGCGCGCTGTTGCGCCACCGTGACGTAGATGCCAAGCACGCCGCCCGCAGGGTTGTCGGCATAAGGCAAATGGCCTTCGCCGAACAGATTGTTGGTGACGCCGATGCCCGATATGCGCGCCGTCACCTCGGCGTCGCCAATGCGGAGCGTAACGTTCATTGCCGGGGGGTTCTTGATCGTCGCCCAGGCGGCCTTGGCTGAAGCACCGATCTTACCCAGGCGCGACCCGAATTCCATCTTCTGGCGCAGTTGCACCATCTTGGCATGCATGCCGATCGAGAACTGATGAACGAATGGCTGGCCATTGGCCGTGGCCATGTCGACCGAAATGATTTCGCCGTCGGCGAAGGATTCCAGCGCGGCATCGAGCGACTGCGGAATGCCGAGACCGCGCGCGAACAGGTTCATCGTGCCGGCCGGCAATATGGCGAGCGCCTTTTTCTTGCCCATCAGCCTGGCAGCCGCGGCTGAGATGGTTCCGTCGCCGCCGCCGGCGAGCACGACGTCGACGGTGCGGCGCGAGACGGCGCTGTCGAGGGTTTCCGCGATATCCCGGCCGGCAACGATGTCGATGCTGAGAGAATGACCCGCCGATTCCAACGTCTGACGCATCCGGTCGGAAAAGGCCATGAGATCGGTGGTGCGCAAGGTGCCGCCGTCCCGGTTCAGCACCGCAGCAAATTTCATGCCGGGCTCCGCTGTTCAATCAAAACTGGCCCAGGCGTACCTAGCCGGAGGCCGAAACGCAGCGGACCAGGAAAGGTTCCGGTTCGCTGAAATCCAGGCCGGTATCCAAGGTCGGAATCCAGGGGTTGCATCGGCTGGCGGTTACCCATCCGCATGGTGGTTTTGGTCTCGGATGCCGCGGTTTTTTGTCGGAACAACAGCATGGTCACGACGTTGTGAACCTGTAGAGATGCCGCGACCGATTTCCCAGCCATGGTTCAACCGGCTGCGGCGTGCACGAAATCAGGCACGAGGAGAGATTATCATGATCCGCACCCTTTTAGCGACCACCGCCCTTGCAACAATGGTTGCAACCGGTGCCTTCGCGCAAAACGCAACCCCAGCCCCCGCGAATCCACCGGCCGCCCAGGAGCCGGCAGCGCCAGTGATCCGGGCGGAAGGCAGCATCGTCACCAATATCATCGGCGAAACCGTCTATAACGGCACTGGTGACAATGCCGAGAATATCGGCAAGGTCACTGACGTCGTCTTTGACAAGGACGGCATGGCGAAATCCGTCGTCATCGGCGTGGGCGGTTTCCTTGGCGTCGGAACCAAGAACGTCGCCTTCGACTATGACAAGCTGCAATGGGCCGAGAAGAACGGCGACCGCTGGCTCGTTGCCCAGACAACCAAGGACGAGCTGAAGGCGCATCCGGAGTTCGACAGCAAAGCTTATGCGCCGGCCCCGGCCGCACCGACGACTGCCCAGGCACCGGCCACCTCGACCGACACCGCACAGAAGCCCGCAGAGGCGAACGCGCAACCGGTGAAACAGGCTGATGGCAACCTGGCCACAAACATAATCGGCGAAAATGTCTACAACGGCACAGGCGATGACGCCCAGAAGATCGGCGACGTGAACGACATCGTACTGACCAAGGAAGGCAAGGCGCAGTCGCTGATTATTGGCGTGGGCGGCTTCCTCGGCATAGGCGAAAAGAACGTCGCCTATGATTTCGCCAAGGCGCAGTGGGCACAGAAGAATGGCGACCGCTGGCTGGTGGCGCAGACCACCAAGGAAGAGCTGCAGGCGCAGCCGGACTTTAACCGCAAGGCCTATGATCCGGCGCCGGCCACGACGGCATCGAACGCGCCGGCGGCAATTGCGCCCGCGACGGCGCCTTCCGCCGCGACAGCTCCCGCAGCCGCTCCGGCGGACAAGACGGCGGCTGCGCCGGCTGACGCCACGGCTCCCGACCAGACAAAGACCGCGGCTATCGACAAGTCCAAGCTGACGGAGATGCCGATTGGCGAGATCAGGGGTGACGATCTGAAGGGTACGACGGTCTATGGCGCCAACGACGCCAAGGTCGGCGAGATCGGCGATGTCGTGCTGACGCCCGACAAGAAAACCGATGCCGTGATCGTCGATGTCGGCGGCTTCCTCGGCATCGGCTCGAAGGAGGTCGCGGTCGGCATGGATAATTTGAAGTTCATGACCGACAAGAACGGCAAGAAGTACCTTTATACGACCTTCACCAAGGAGCAGCTTGAGAAGCAAGCGGCCTACGACAAGGGCTCCTACGCCCAGAAGCGCGACGAGCAGCGCCTCGTCGTCCGGTAGGCAAGGATGCGGGCGGTAGGGGAAATCCCTTACCGCCCTGCTTGCTACCTGGCATATCCAGCCACCCCGTTTTCCGTCAGTTCCCAGAGTGCAAGCGACTGGTCGAGATGTTCGGCCCGCCAGGCAAGCAGCCTTTCGGCGAATTCCAGTCGGGTGGAACGGTGTGCCGGACTGCTGGCGAGGTTCTTCAGTTCGCCAGGGTCGGCCTCCATGTCGAAAAGCAGGGGCGGCAAGCCGCCGCCAAAATGCACGTATTTGAATTTCTGTGTGCGGATGACAGCGAGGTTGCACTGGCGCGAGGTAATACCGAAGTGCTGTTCGGCTTCACCGTCCGCGACCGAGCGGAAGTCGAACTCCCAGTGCGCGGCGTCGCGCCAAACGGCTGGAGTTCCACCGCTCAAGAAGGGTTTCAGCGAGCACCCGTCAAGATGCGGCTCGGGAGCCACGCCGAGCAGGTCGATGAGCGTAGGCAAAATGTCCACCGCTTCGGTGAAACGATCGATCTTGCTGGCGGCGGCCTTACGGTGGCGCGGATCGCGGATGATCAGCGGGATATGGTAGCTGCCGTCGAAATAGCCGCCCTTGCCCAGCATGAAATGGTCGCCCATCATTTCGGCGTGGTCGGAGGTGAGCACGATAATGGTGTTGTCCCACGCGCCTTCGGTCTTCAGCGCTTGCCATAGGCGGCCGAGCTGTGCGTCGACCTCCGAGATCATGCCGTAATAGATTGCCCGGATACGGCGGAAATCGTCCTCGCTCCAGTCGTGTACCTTGCCCGTGGCGCCAGGGCGGAACTTCGCGCGAGCTTGCCGGCCAAGATCATAGGCGATGTAGGGGTGGCCCTGAGATTCGGCACGCCAATTTTCCGCGCGGTGAAAAGCGGGGCCGTCCGCCGGATCGTATTGGATGTTGTACGGTTCCGGCACGATGAAGGGCGGATGCGGGCTGATAAAGGAAAGATGCGCAAACCATGGCGTGGTTTCCTGTTGCTCGCTCAGCCAGCGGATGAATTCGCCGGCGAGGAAGGCCGTTGGCGTCTGATCCTTTGAGTAGATGGGTGGCGCCTCAGTCACCGCGCCGTCCGCCTCGCCAACGGGACGATGGATATCAGGACTTCCAGCGCTGGCATCGATGCCCTGCTGCTTCAGCCAGGACAACCACTGCTTCTGATGTTCGGGCAGCAATTGGCGCACAGTGAAGCCGGGCAGCACGCCTTCGTAGCTGTGCAACCGCGGATCGGCAGGTGCAAGCTGGCGCGGATCGAGCGACACATCGGTATAGCCGAACAAGGTTGGATCGTAACCGACGCTGCGCGCGGCAAGCGCAATATTGCCGTGGCGGGCATCGAGCGGTGTGCCGTTGCGACAGACACGGTTGTTCATCTGGTAGAGGCCCGTGTAGAGGCAGGCACGCGCGGGCGAGCACGGAGCCGCACCGCCGTAATGGCGCTTGAACAGCACACCTTCGGCGGCCAGCGCATCGGCATTCGGTGTCTTCACCTGGGCATGGCCGGCAGCCGACAGGCAATCACCGCGCCACTGGTCGCAAGTGATGAGGAGGACATTCGGCCGCCTGCCTTTTCCAGTCACTTGCGCTACCCCTTCCCAGTATATTCGAATGCGCACATGGAACCGATTTCCATCAACCGCGCAAGACCAAGGCTGTTGGCTGGATGGTGAACAAGCGCCTTCTCATTGTTCACTTTTGAAGCACAGTCCATTCTGTGTTTGCCGCCTTTGCCACAATCGATCGCGTCCTCATATTGGCGTGGACAGCGGCGAGGCCGCACAAGCACCAAGGGAAGGAGCAAAGACCATGCTCGACCAGATCAAGGGCCTGCATCACGTCACCTCGATGGCCAGGGATGCACGGCAGAACAATGATTTCTTCACCCACAAGCTTGGCCTGCGCCGGGTCAAGAAGACGGTCAATTTCGATGCGCCCGACGTCTACCATCTCTACTATGCCGACGAGGTCGGAACGCCGGGTTCCGTGATGACCTATTTCCCGTTTCCCAATATTGGCAAAGGCCGCCATGGCGTCGGCGAAGTCGGCACCACGGTCTACTCCGTGCCGGAAGGCACGCTCGCCTATTGGGAAAAACGCTTCACCGACGAAGGCGTAACCAATGTCGCCCGCGAGGACAGCTTTGGCGAGAAGCGGCTCGGATTTGCCGGCCCGGACGGCGATGGCTTTGCCCTCGTCGAGGACAAGGCCGACAGCAGAGCGCCCTGGGTGAAAGGCGGCATTGCCGCGGACGAGGCGATCCGCGGCTTTCACTCGGTTTCGCTCAGGCTGAAGGATGGCGGCGCCACCGAGGAGCTATTGAAGTTCATGGGCTACGAGGAGGTCGACAAGTCAGGCAATGTCAGGCGGCTCGCCATCAGGAACGGCAACGGCGCCGATGTCGTCGACATCGAATCGCTGCCGACTGCTCCTTTCGCCGATCTCGGCGCGGGCTCCGTCCATCATGTCGCCTTCTCCGTCGAGAACCGCGCCAAGCAGCTCGAAGTGCGCAAAGCGCTGATGGATACGGGCTATGGCGTGACGCCGGTGATCGACCGCGACTATTTCTGGGCGATCTATTTCCGCACCCCTGGCGGCGTGCTGTTCGAAGTCGCCACGAACGAGCCGGGCTTCGACCGTGATGAGGACACCGCTCATCTCGGCGAGGCACTGAAGCTGCCCACCCAGCATCAGCACCTGCGGCCCTATCTCGAACAGCATCTACAGAAGCTGGAGGGCTGAGACGATGAGCAAGGACGCTTTCATCCACAAGGTGCTGCCCGGTTCGCCGGGCGGTTCGCTGCTCTTCGTCTTCCATGGCACGGGCGGCGACGAGAGCCAGCTTGTTTCGCTGGGGCGTGATCTCGCGCCCCAGGCCACCATCATCTCGCCGCGCGGCGATGTTTCCGAACAAGGTGCGGCGCGTTTCTTCCGCCGCACCGGCGAGGGCGTCTACGACATGGACGACCTGGCGCGGGCGACGGGCAAGATGGCTGAATTCGTCAAGGCCCATGTCGAGGCTGCGACGCCGTCGGCCGTGCTGGGCCTCGGCTATTCCAACGGCGCCAACATCCTGGCCTCGCTGGTGTTCGAAGCCCCTGACCTGTTCGACACTTCGGTGCTGATGCATCCGCTGATCCCGTTCGAACCGGAGGTGAAAGGTAGCCTTGCCGGTCGTCACATCCTGGTGACCGCCGGCAGGCGCGATCCGATCTGCCCGCCGAACCTGACGGCGCGGCTGGAAGCCTATTTGCGTGCCGATGGCGCCGATGTCACAGTGGAGTGGCACGACGGCGGGCACGAGGTGCGGCCAAACGAAATCGAGGCGGCGCGGCGGCTTTTTGCCGGTGTCGTCCAAGGAGTGTAGAGATGCCCGATCAACTGCCAGAGATCGAACTTGAAGATCGCGGATCCAAGGGTCGCTACTTCCTGCGCGGCCCCGGCGGCGCCGAGGCCGAGATGACCTTCACCAAGATCGGCGAGCACCAGCTCATCATCGACCACACCGAAGTACCGGACGCCTTTCGCGGCCAGGGCGCCGGGCTTCGGCTCGTCACCCGCGCCGTCGCGGACGCGCGGGCAGCGGGCAAGAAGATCATCCCGCTCTGCCCGTTCGCCAACGCCCAGTTCCGCCGCCATCCGGAATGGGCCGACGTGCTGAAGCAATAGGTCGGACAGGCTTTGTCATTTGCGCGGGTAGCACATCGTGCCTAAGTGGGTATGATATATCGCTCCCGCGCCGATGAACGAACCGAATGACCCCCTATGACAGACTCCGACCTCGTCCCCGTCTTCGACGGCCATAACGACACGCTGCTGAGGCTCTATCAGTCCAAGGACAGCGACGTCGAAAAGCTGTTCATCGACGGGAAATCGGGCGGCCATATCGACCTGCCGCGTGCGAGGGCCGGCGGATTCGCCGGCGGCATGTTCGCCATCTTCCCGCCGCCGGTCGAGAAAGCGCGGCGCAGCGCCGTGCCTTCGGCGCCGAGCGACAGCGAGCCGCTGCCGCCCGAGGTTCCGCGCGCCGATGCACTCAACTCGACGATCGCCATGGCGTCCATCCTGTTCCGGCTTGAGCGCGCCGGCGCATTGGCGATCTGCCGCAGTGCCGGCGACGTGCGCAACGCCATGGCACAAGGCACGATTGCCGCGGTGTTCCACATCGAGGGCGTCGAGGCGATCGATCCCGAACTCACCATGCTCGACGTTCTGCATGCCGCGGGCCTGCGTTCGCTCGGCATAGTCTGGAGTCGGCCGAATGCGTTCGGTAATGGCGTGCCGTTCCGCTTTCCGTCCTCGCCCGACACCGGACCTGGCCTGACCGATGCCGGCAAGGCGCTGGTCAAGGCCTGCAATGAACTGAAGATCATGATCGACCTCTCGCATCTCAACGAGAAGGGCTTCCGCGATGTTGCAGCACTTAGCGATGCGCCGCTGGTCGCCACCCACTCCAACGTGCACGCGATCTGCGGCCATTCGCGCAATCTGACGGACTGGCAGCTCGGAGCGATCCGCGAGTCCGGCGGCATGGTCGGCCTCAACTTCGCCACCGGCTTCCTGCGCGAGGACGGCCGCATGAATGCCGACACCAGCCTCGACATCATGGTGCGCCATATCGATTCCCTGCTGCAGGCTTTGGGCGAGGACGGCGTCGGTCTCGGCTCGGATTTCGACGGTGCCATGATCCCGGCCGTCATCGGCGACGTCGCTGGCCTGCCGAAACTCATCGATGCGCTGGCGGCACGCGGTTTCGGCCGCGCGCTGATCGAAAAGATCGCCTACCGCAACTGGCTGAGCATGCTGGAAAGAACGATAGGTTAGAGTGGTTTATTCGAAGCCCATGCGCTTCAGCCAGTCCTTGCCGACACCACGATCGCGAATGATCGGCAAGGGGTTTTCCGCATCCAACCGCGCGCAGATGCGGTAGACTTCGAGCGTCTCGGCGCTCATCTCGCCCTGCTTGTAGAAGAACATGGCGGCGGCATAGCGCGTGCGGCCGGACCATTTCTCGCCGAGCGGCGTGTTGACCAGCTCCCACTGCTCGGCGGCCTCGCCTTCTTCCTGGTGCTTGCCCGCTTCCTCGGTCATGGTCAGAGATCCGATGGCGGGTTGGCGGTGCGGCGGTCGAGCTTTATGAAAGGCCGCGCCACGACCTTGGCCCGTTTCATCAGCTTCTGGTACTGCAGCTCGCGCATGGCGTAGATCTCGACCCAGAGGTCCTCCACGACAGTATCACCATAGGGCCGCGCCAGCGAGGCGATGGCGATGTTGCGCTTGGCCGTCGGCGACCACATGGCGGCGCTGACCAGGCCGACGTCCTTTGACTTCTTGTGGTAGACGATCGCGCGTTCGGCCGGGATGTTGCCCTCGATCTCCAGCCCGACCAGGACATGGCGCAGCTTGCGTTTCGCCCTCGCTTCGAGGATGGCACGACGGCCGTTGAAATGGCCTTTTTCCAGATCGATCATGAAGCCGAGCCCGAGCTCGTCGGGCATGCGCCGGCGGTCGGCGCGAATGGCGTGTTCGGCGGTGGTGAAATCGGCATTGGCGACGATCAGCCCGGCTTCGAGCCTAGCCCGATTAAGCGCGGTGTAGCCGATGGCGCGGATGCCGCGAAGTTCGCCCGCGGCCATCAACCGGTCCCACAGGCTGAGCGCCTTGTCGACCGGCACGAACAGCTGGTAGCCGAGATCGCCGGTAAAGCCGGTGCGCGAGATGGTGACCGTGCCGTTGTCATGCGGGAACTCGGCAAGGTCGAATATTTTCAGCTTCTCGACACCGGCGAAACCGGCATCGCGCAGCACGGCGAAGGCGGTTGGGCCCTGCAAGGCGAGCCCTGCGACAGCCTCGGTTTCTTCCTCGACAATGACGTCGAAGCCAAGGGCACTGTCCAGCAGCCACGGCAGATGCCGCTCCTGCGAACACAGCCGGAAGCGTGTCGGCGACAAGCGAAAAAGCGTACCATCGTCCAGGACGAAACCTTCGTCGTCACACCACGCGGTGTAATGAACACGGCCGGGCCTGAGCTTCGTGACATCGCGCAAGGTGACGCGGTCGAGAAAGGCTTCGGCATCCGGTCCCTCGATCCGGTATTTGGTCATCGGCGAAATGTCGAACAGTGCTGCCTGGCTGCGGATGGCGAAATATTCGAGCTCCTCGTCCCAAAGCGAATGCGGCGCGCGGTAGCCGGCCCAATTGTACCAGTCCTGGGTCTTGGCTAGCGCGTCGATACGCGGCTGGAACGGCGTGCCAATGCGCAGCGTGCGGAAGTGGGATTGCGCCAGGCTGCGGGCCGCGTTGTCGAGCTGGCTGGTCATGGCAGCGTTCCTTCGCAGTGGAAGCCGGTGTTGGCCAACTGAGACATCCCGTCACCCTTTCATCGCGATGATGTGCCGTGCCGCGTTCAAGCCGGGCGCACCCGAAACACCACCACCGGGATGCGAACCCGCACCGGCCAGGAACAGCCCGTCGAGCGGCGTGTCGTAGCCTGACCGGCCGGAGACGGGGCGCGAGATCAGCATCTGATCGGCCTGCAGTTCACCATGGTGCCAGTGGCCGCCTGGCATGCGGAAGCGCTTCTCGATGTCGGCAGGGGTGAGCAGTTCGGCTTGAACCACCGTCTTGCCTATGCCAGGCGCGTAGGCCTCCAACTGAGCCATGATAGCCTCAAGGAATTTCGGCTTGCCGGCATCCCAGCCTTCCTTCAGTGCATAAGGCGCATATTGCACCACGGCCGACAGCACGCAGGCGCCGCCTGGCGCCAGCGATGGGTCCGCAAGGCTGGGCAAGGTGATTTCCATCACCGGCTCGGGCGAGAACTCGCCATATTTGGATGGATTGAAGGCACGCTCGACATGGTCTGGGGAGGGCGCAATGACCAGCCGCCCCTTGCTGCCGGCAGCATCGACCCCGGAAAATTGCGGCGGCCGGTCGAGCGCCAAATGGAGCTTGGCGGCATTGCCCTTCATGCGGATATTTCTGACCTTGCGCATGAAGCCGGTGTCGATCCCGCGCGGCCCGACAAGCTCGAGGAAGGTGGTCGCCGGATTGGTGGCGGAGACGATCGTCCTGGCGCGAAGCTCCTCGCTATTGTCGAGGACGACGCCGACGGCGCGGCCTTTCTCGACAATGATCCTTGCGACGGGCACCGACGTGCGGATCGTGACGCCAGCCTTTTCGGCAGCGGCGCGGAGCGTGGCGACCACCGCGCCCATGCCGCCCTGTGGCAGTATCTGCGCTCCGGCCGCACCGCCGATCTCTCCGGCCAGACGATAATAGAGGCCGAGCAGCGAGGTCGGCGAGCGCGGGCCAAGATGGCTGCCGAGCGTGGCATCGAAGGCGAGCAGGCCTTTCAGCCTGTCGTCGGTAAGCTGCTCGTCAAGCAGGTCGGCGACGTTCATCAAAAGCACGCGCAGGAAGTCGCGCATGTCTTCCTTGCCGAGCTTCTTCAGCGCCAGCGCGGTCTGGCCAAGTGCCGCGCCTTCGAACAGCGACATGCCGCCGAGATCGGGCGGCCGGCGCGACAGGAAGGGTTTCAGGACGCCTGCATAGCGCAGCAGTTGCGCGCGCAATTCCCTCCAGGCGGACTGTTCAGACGGACTGGCGCCGGTCAGCACCTCGCCATAGGCGCCATGCAGGACAAGCGGCGGCCCATCCTTCGACAAGGCGACCGACGGGGCGAAGTCGGCGCGAGCGATTTGCAGCCCGTGTTTTTCCAGCCCCAGCGTCTTCACCACATCGGGATGCAGCCGGTTCAGCACATGCGCGACCGACGAGACGCGAAAGCCGGGCGCGAATTCCTCGATGCGCGCGGCGCCGCCGAGTTCGGCTCCGGCTTCCAGCACCAGCGCCTTGCGGCCTGCCTTCGCCAGCGTGGCGGCGGCGACAAGCCCGTTGTGGCCGCCGCCAATGACAAGAACATCCCATTTTGGTGCATCAGATGACGTCATGGGCCGGGCTCATATGCGAGGTGGATTTTGCGAGATCGCGCAGGATTTCGGCCGCGGCATTGCGTCCGGGCGCACCCATGACGCCGCCGCCGGGGTGGGTCGAGGAACCGCACATATAGAGCCCACTGAGCGGTGAACGATACTGCGCGTAGCCCGGCACCGGGCGGTTGAACAGCAGCTGGTCGAAGGTGAGTTCGCCCTGAAAGATGTTGCCCTCGGTGAGGCCGACCTCGGCTTCGATCTCGCGCGGCGTGCGCACCTCCATATGGACGATGTGGTCGCGAAAACCCGGCGAATACTCAGCGATCTGCGCGACCACGCTTTCGGCAAAACCGTCGCGATCGGCGTCCGTCCACTCGCGACCAGCGATCTTGTGCGGCGCGTACTGCACGAAGCAGCTCATGAAATGCTTGCCAGGCGGCGCCATGGTCGGGTCGAGTGTCGTCGGGATGACCATGTCGAGGAAGGGATCGGCGGACCAGCGGCCGGCCTTCCAGTCGTCATAGGCGCGCTCCATGCGCTCGATCGAATCGGTGAAATGCATGTCGCCGCGATAGACTGGCGAGTCCTTCGGCAGCGCGGGAAATTCCGGCAGCGAATCGAGTGCGATGTTGACCTTGCCTGAGGAGCCCCGGATCTTGAAATTCTTGACCCGGCGCAGGAAGATGTCGGGCAGTTCCTTTTCCTCGACCAGCTTCAGGAAGGTGCGCTTCACGTCGGCATTGGAGACAACCAGCTTGCCGTAAATCTCCTCGCCGCCGGCCAGAACCACGCCTTTCGCCTTGCCTCTGTTTACCAGCACGTGGTCGACCTCGGCGCCGGTGCGGATGGTTCCACCCGAGGCCTTGAAGGAAGCGGCCAGTGCCTTGGTGACCGCGCCCATGCCGCCGCGCGCATAGCCCCAGGCACCGACCGAACCATCGACCTCGCCCATATAGTGGTGCAGCAGGACGTAAGCCGTGCCGGGCGACATCGGCCCGAGTGCCGTGCCAATGATGCCGGACAGCGCGAAGTTCGACTTGATGACATCGGTCTCGAAATATTCGTCGAGGAAGTCCGAGATGGACATGGTCCAGAAGCGCAGGGTAAGCGCCATTTCCTCGGCGGAGAAACCGGCGAATTTCTTGCCGAGATAGAGCAGTTCGCCGAGATCGCGCGGACGCAGGCTGGTCGGATCTGGCGCCGTGCGCATCAGCAGCGGCTGGATGAAGCGGCACTGTCGCGTCACGTCGCGGGAGTAGCGGTCATAGGCCTCGGCATCCCTTTTGGAGAAGCGGGCGAATTCGCGCCGGTGCGCGTCGTGGTCGCGGTAGTTGGCGAGATAATCGCCATCCCGGGTGAAGACCGCGCCGCCTTCATAGGAAATCACCTGCAGGCCGAAGCGCGGCAGCTCGAGATCACGCATGATCTCGGGCCGGAACAGCGAGCAGACATAAGAGCAGTTGGAATAGAGGAAGCCCGGCGTCAGCTCGCGGCTGGTGGCGGCACCGCCGACCCAGTCGTTCTTCTCCACCACCAGCACGTCGAGCCCGGCGCGCTGCAGATAACAGGCGTTGACCAGGCCGTTGTGTCCGCCGCCGATGATGATCGCGTCCCAAGCTTTCATTTTGGCCCAGTTCTCATCTGCGACCCGCTCTTCATTTTCGCGTGATCTGTTCCCCGAATACGTGGAATTTGGCATGGCGCCAGCCATTCTGTCCAGCCATTCTGAATGAATGTTCAACAAATGATGTTGCGTTTTTCCAGACATGGATTACGCTTTGCCGGCGTTCGAAACAGGCGTTCGTCCATTGGGGACCGAGGGCTGATGATCGAAACGGCGGAGGCCGAGCCGGAGTATGACTACACCGCCATCCGCTCCTAGAGGCGCTATGGGGTTGAAGGGATCGCTATTCGGCCGTTGCTGCCGTGGTCGGTCGGCCTGTGTCGACATTCGAACCTGGGAAGCCATGCAGAAGGTGCTTGACAGTGGCGAGCACCGTCCCACTCATCTTCGCGGGTGGAAGCCGGACGCAAAGGGATAGCCGGCGATGCTGGAGACCATCATACGCATGAAGACGGCAGACGCCAGGGACGCGCTCCTTGAACCCGTACGGAAGGCTGAATCCGAAAAGCGCGGGCGCAAGGCCGCGAAGGAGGTCAGGCAGCTTCAGCTTATAGAAGCGACGATCGATTCGCTGGCCAAGCGCGGCTATTCGGAAACGACGATGGCCGATGTCGCCGATGGCGCCGGTCTGTCGCGCGGCATCGTCAATTTCCATTTCGAGAGCAAGGAAAAGCTGCTCATCGCGACCTTGCAGTACATGTATGACGAATACTCGGCGCATTGGCGCAATGCGCTGCACAAGGCAGGCGACGATCCTGCCGACCAGCTCCAGGCGCTGGTCGCGGCCGATTTCGACCGCTCGATCTGCAACAAGCGCAAGCTTGCCGCCTGGTGCGCCTTCTGGGGCGAGGCCAAATCGCGGCCGACCTACCAGGCGCTGAGCAGTGCGCGGGATGCCGTTTACCAGAACATTTTCATCGACCTCTGCACGGCGCTCAAGCAAAACGGCGGCTATGCCTACGAGCCGCAGGTCATGGCGCTGGCGCTGAGCGCCATGCTGGAAGGCTTGTGGCTGCGGTTGATGATGGGCACCGAGGACACGACCCGCGAGACGGCCTTGCGGGCGGCCAATGAATTCCTGTCGGCGGCTTTCCCGAAACACTACCCACGGAAGGCGGCCGGCCCAACGAAATCATAAGAAAATCACAGAGGATGGAGCAGCAATGAAGACACTGACAAGACGCCTGACACTGACGCTTGCACTGGCCGGTGCACTGGCGGCTTCCGCCGCCGCCCTGGCGATCGCCGCCGACAAGGATCTTATCGTGTTCGACTGGTCCGGCTACGAGGCCCCGGGCTTCCACCCGAAATACGTCGAGAAGAACGGCGATTCGCCGACCTTCGCATTCTTCGGCGATGAGGACGAGGCGTTCGAGAAGGTCCGTTCCGGCTTCAAGGCCGACCTTGGCCATCCCTGCTCGCAGAGCGTGGTGAAGTGGCGCGAGGCTGGCCTGCTGCAGCCGCTCGACACCTCTAGGATCACGGACTGGAAGGACCTCAATCCCGGCATCATGGCGATGAAGAATCTCGCCACGACCGATGACGGAAAAGCCTGGTTCATGCCCTGGGACTGGGGCAACACGCAACTTACCTACAATTCCTCCAAGATCGACGAGAAGGACGTGCAGTCGCTGAAAGCGTTCGCCGATCCGAAGTTCAAGGGCCGGGTCTCGATCGGCGACAATGTCGACGATGCCTATGCGCTGGCGAGCCTCGCCATCGGCCTGAGGGACTGGACCAAGATGACCGACGACCAGTTCAAGCAGGCCTCCGACTTCCTGCGCCAGGTACACAAGAATGTGCGCTCCTACTGGACCGACACCACCGACGTCGTCCAGCTTCTGAGCGGCGGCGAGGTCGATCTCGCCTGGGCCTGGAACGATGCGACCGTGCAGTCGGTCGCCGCCGGCGTGCCGATCAAGTCGAAGAAGGACACGGCGGAAGGCATCTCGACCTGGGTCTGCGGCTATGTGCTGTTCAAGGACTCACCCGGCAATACCGACAAGGCCTATGATTATCTCAACGCAGTCAATGATCCGGAGATCGCCAAGGTGCTGGTCAAGGATTGGGGCTACGGCCAGGCCAATGCCAAGGGCATGGCCGGCGTCGATCAGGCCGTCCTGAAGGAAAAGGGCTATGACGACGTGCAGAAATTCGTCGGCAAGACGCTGTTCCAGCAGCCGCTGCCGTCGGATCTCAAGCTCAAGATGATCGCCGAGTTCGAGAAGATCAAAGCGGGCTATTGAGCCTTTGACTGGCGGACCCGTCCGTGCGTCGGCAGGAGCGGCGGATGGGCTCGCCAAAGCGCTTGAATTTGCCTAACCTCGCTCTCGGCATCTTTCGCGATGGGGGAGTTTTTCGCACCATGAATTCCGTGCTTCGCCGCCTTGTCATCGCCGCTGCTTGCACGTTCGGTGCCGGCGCGGTTTATGCGCTCGCCGAGGGCGGCGGCGACCTCGTCGTGTTCGACTGGTCGGGCTATGAGGACCCGCTGGTACACCCGGCCTACACGACCAAATACGGCGCCGCGCCGACCTTCGCTTTCTTCGGCGACGAGGACGAGGCGTTCGAGAAGATGCGGGCGGGTTTCAAGGCCGATATCGCGCATCCCTGCTCGCAAAGCGTGGTGAAGTGGCGCGAAGCCGGCATGCTGCAGCCGCTCGAGACGTCCAGGATAGAAGGCTGGAAGGATCTCAATCCCGGTATCATGGCGATGAAGGATCTCGCCGTCACCGCCGATGGCAAGGCCTGGTTCATGCCATTCGACTGGGGCAACACCTCGCTGCTCTACCGCACCGACAAGGTGACGGCCGAACAGGCACAATCGCTCAATATTTTCGCCGATCCGCGGTTCAAGGGCCGCGTCACCATCGGCGACAATGTTGATGACGCCTATGCCTTGGCGAGTTTGGTCATCGGTCTCAAGGACTGGACCAAGATGACCGACGACCAGTTCAAGCAGGCGTCCGCTTTCCTACGCGACGTGCACAAGAACATCCGTTTCTACTGGACCGACGACACCGACCTCAACCAGGCCTTTATCGGCAACGAGGTCGATCTCGTCTGGGGCTGGAACGAGACCTTCGTGACGCTGAAGGGACAGGGCCTGCCGATCGCCATGAACCGAGAGACCAAGGAAGGAATTTCGACCTGGGTATGCGGCTATGTGCTGATGAAGGATGCGCCAGGCAAGCTCGACGAGGCCTATGATTTCCTCAGCGCCGTCAACGCGCCCGGCGTGTCGGACTATTTGGTCAAGACCTTCGGCTACGGCCACGGCAATGGCGCCGGGATGGCTGAAATCGACCACAAGGTGCTGGCCGACCGCGGCTTCGACAATCTCGACAAGTTCCTCGACAAGACCCTGTTCCAGCAGCCGGTACCGCCGGAGCTGAAGAAGCGCATGATCGACGAGTTCGAGAAGATCAAGGCTGGCTATTGAACGACAAGATCGAAAGAACCGACGTCGTTATCGTCGGCGCCGGCTTCACCGGCCTATCGGCCGCGATTGAATTGAAGCGCGCCGGCGTCGACTTCGTGCTTGTGGAGGCCCGCGATCGTGTCGGCGGCCGCGTCGAGACCGTGCGAAATGGACTTGGCGAGCGCATCGACAGCGGCGGCCAATTCCTGTGCGAGGACATGCCGCAGTTGATGGAACTGGCCCGGGCTCGCGGCAAGACATTCGTCGAGACTTACGTCGAGGGTGATTTCATCACCCACCCGTCAATGTCGGTCGACCAGGCCGAGCGGACCTATGACGCCTCCATGGCAATCCGCGAGCGCATGAACAGGATCGAGCCCAACGATCCGGCCATTGCGGGATTGACCGTTGCCGGGTGGCTGGAGACGCAGGATGACGCCGGCGAGGCCAAGGCGGCCTTCCGGTCGATGATCGAAGGCCTGTGGTGCCTGGCATTGGAGAAGGTGCCACTGTGGTATCTCATCGACAATGACCAGCGCATCACCAACGAGGTGCCGGAGCTGCAATATTCCCTGCGCGAGACCATGCAGTCGATGGCCGATGATCTGGCCGAGGACCTCGGCGGCCGTGTGAGGCTCGGTGAACCGGTGAGCCGCATCGAATACGGTCCGCCAGGGGTTCGGGTTGTCTCGATCAATAGCGTGGTCGAAGCGCGCGAAGTTCTGGTCGCCGTGCCGCCGGCGACAGCCGCGAAGCTCGATTTTACGCCAGCCTTGCCAGCAGCCCTGGAAACGGCGCTCGGCGCCTGGGAAAGCGGCGCGGTGATCAAGATCCTGGTGCGCTATCCCAAGCCATTCTGGCGCGAACGGAATTTGAGCGGGATGGTGATGTGGCGGGATCTGCCGGGGCTGTTTGCCTGCGACGCCAGCAGGGATTCCGAGCATGCGGCGCTTGTCGTCTTCATTGGCGGGCCGCTGGCGCTGCGCTGGCACGAACTCGGCCAGGCGGACCTGCGGGCGCAGGTGACGACGAGGCTTGTGGAGGCTCTTGGTTCGGAGGCTGCCGATATTCTCGATTTCAACCGCCGCGACTGGACGCATGATGGCTGGAGCGGCGGTGCCTATAGCGACCTGATCGTCGATGTGACGGCGAGGGATGCCGAGCGCACCATTCTTGCCGGTGCGCCGCCGGTGCATTTCGCTTCGTCGGAACTGTCGCCGTCATTCCCGGGCTATGTCGAAGGCGCGATCGTGGCCGGGCGCATCGCGGCGCGCAGGATCATCGTCGACGTTCAGTCGGCCATCGCGACCAGGGCTTCGGGATCGTAGGCGAGGCGGATGGAGGTGCCGACTGGGATATCATCGGCACCGAAATCGTTGGTCTCGGTCACCGATAGCGGCTTTTCCAGCCCGGGGATCTCGACGATCAGATGGGTGATCTCGCCGAAATAGTGGCGCTCGACTACCTTGCCGGCGACCTCGAACTTGGCTGTCGCATTGTCCCATAGCACGCGCAGGCGCTCAGGCCTGATGCCGAGCGTGGCGCCGCCGCCGTTGCGCACGAAAGCCTTGGGCTTGTCGGTCTTGATGCGGCCGAAACCCAGCGTGTCGACGATCAGCGAGGCGCCGTTCTCCTCGACGATCTCGGCCTTGACGAAGTTCATGCCGCCAAGGAAGTCGGCGACTTGGCGGTTGACCGGGCGCTGGTAGATTTCCTTCGGCGAGGCGACCTGGGCGATCTTGCCGCCGAACATCACGGCGATGCGGTCGGACATGGCGAGCGCCTCATACTGGTCGTGGGTGACCAATACGAAGGTGATGCCGACGGCCTGCTGCAGGCGGCGCAGTTCGACCTGCATCTGCTCGCGCAGCTTCTTGTCGAGCGCCGAGAGCGGCTCGTCGAGCAAAAGCACCTTGGGCCGCATCACCAGGGCACGGGCGAGCGCGACGCGCTGGCGCTGGCCGCCGGAAAGCTCCGTGGCAAGCCGCCTGCCGAGGCCGGTGAGCGAGACCTGCGCCAGCGCTTCCTCGACGCGGCGCTTCTCCTCGCCGGCCCGCAGCTTCAGCCGCTTCAGTCCGTAGGCGACGTTCTGCTCGACATTGAGGTGCGGGAAGATCGCATAGCTCTGGAACACCATGTTGGTCGGCCGGCGGTTGGCCGGGATGCCTTCCATGGACTGGCCGCCAACCGCGATCGAACCGCTGGTCGGATTGTCGAACCCGGCGATCATGCGCAAAAGCGTGGTCTTGCCGCAGCCGGACGGACCAAGCAGCGAGAAGAACTCGCCTTCCCTGATGGTCAAGGAGGCGTCGTCCAGCGCCCTGAAGGCTCCGTAGCTGCGGGTGACGTTGCGGATTTCAATCATCGGTCTTTCGGATTGGATCCTGTCCGCGTGAGTGCGCTCGATCCGCGGCCGCTCAGGCATAGAGGCCTCCCTCGTTCTGGGTGCGTCTGGCCGCGCGGCGACGCAGCATTTCGGCGATCGTCATCAGCAGGAAAGAGGCGACCAGCAGCAGCGTGCCCAGCGCCAGAACGCCGGGCAGTTTCGATGCGAAACGCAACTGGCCCCAGATGTAGATCGGCAGCGTCGCCTTGGTGCCGGTGAGGAAGAAGGCGATGATGAATTCATCCAGAAAGATGGTGAAGCAGACCAGCAGGCTGGAAATGATCGCCGGCGCCACCATCGGCAACGTCACGCGCCGGAAAGTGCCGAAGGCGCTCTCGCCGAGATCGGCGGAGGCTTCCTCGAGGCTGCGGTCGAAACCTTCGAAGCCGGAGGTCAACACTGTCATCGAATAGGGAATGCAGATCAGCACGTGGCCGAGCACGACGGTGACCAGCGACAGGCTCAAGCCAAGCTGCAGCATCACCAGCAGCATGGAGATGGCAACGATCACTTCAGGCAGCACAAGCGGCGCCATGATCAGGCCATTGATGGCGGGGCGGCCGGGATAGCGGTAGCGGGTGATCGAGCGGGCGGCGAGGATGCCGAGTACGGTCGAGAGGATGGCCGCCGAGACGCCGACGATCAGGCTGTTCCAGGCGGCGTCGAGCAGCGCCGGTGTGCGCGGCAAGTCTTCGTACCACTGTAGGGTGAAGCCGGTCAGAGGGAATTTCGGCGTCGCCGCCGTGTTGATCGAGAAGATCGGCAGGAAGATGACGGGCAGATAGAGGAAGACGATATAGAAGAACGCGTAGGCGGACAGCCAGCCGCTCGGCAGGAAGCGCCGCGCCCTCATCGCGCCATCCTTCGCAAAGTGCGGATGATCAGCACCGTGGCGCCGGCCATCAGGGAGACGATCAGCATGGTGGTGACGGAAAGTGCGGCACCGAGCGGCCAGTTGGCTGCCTTGCCGAACTGCGCCTGGATGGCGTTGGCGATCATGACGCCGTCCTTGCCGCCGACGAGCTTTGGCGTGACGTAGTCGCCGACCGTCGGGATCATGACGATCAGCGCCGCGGAAATGATGCCTGGCGCCGACAGCGGCAAGGTCACGCGCAGGAACGAGCGCAAGGGGCCATCGCCAAGATCGGTGGCCGCTTCGACCAGCGTGCGGTCGACTTTTTCCAGGGACACGAAGATCGGCAGAATGGCGAAGGCCGCCCAGGCATGGGTAAGGGTGATGATGACGGCGCTCGAATTGTAGAGCAGGGCTGTCGACGGTTCCTCGATGATGCCCAGACCCATCAGGCCGGAATTCAAGACGCCGTTATAGCCCAGGATGACCTTCCACGACATCACGCGCAAGAGATAGCTGGTCCAGAACGGGATGGTGATGAGGAACAGCCACAGGCTCTTGTGACGGCCGCCGTGAAAGGAAATGAAATAAGCGATCGGGTAGGCGAGGACGACGGTGAACAGGCTGACCGTCAGCGAGATATAGAGCGAGCGCCCTAACAGATCGCGGTAAATCGGCTCGGTCAGCGCGACGCGGTAATTCTCCAGCGTGAAGGTGCGGTCGATGGTCAGGTAGTGCTGCGTCCAGAAGGAGTGGGCGATGACCACCAGTATCGGCAGGACCAGCAGGATGAGCGCGTAGAGCAAGGTCGGGCTGATCAGGGCAAAGCCCTGTACGGGCTCGGATTGCAGAAGGGCATTTCGTCTGGCCCGCGTCGTGCGCAACGGAGGCAACCCTTCCGCAGCCACCGTCATTGCAGGGCACCAGAGGGCGGGGCTCCGGTTGTGATCTCGGTTGCTGGCCTGGACTGTCCCGCCATACGGCATCCCATTGGGCTGGCGCCGGCTATTGTTCCCCTTGCCGGCTTTCTTTCATCATGCGCGCATCCGCGGATTGAAATCAAGCGCCATTTCTGCAATGTTGATTGAACGGACATTCAAAATCATGTGAGCGGAGCGATGATTTCGGCCATAGCGAACCGGATTGATGCCCGGGAAAATTCGGTGATGTGGAGGCGATGATGGCGGCGGTGAGAGATCTGAAGGCAGGCGAAACGGCTGGCCCTGGCGGCGACGATGCGGTCGAGCTGGCCAAGCGTCATCTCATCCAGCCCTGGCCTTATGCCGGTTCCGTCGGTTCGGAGGCGCGTGCGCTGATCGGCGAGGGCGATGGCATCTACATCACCGACAACACCGGCAAGCGGCTCATCGACGGCCCGGCCGGCATGTGGTGCGTCAATGTCGGCCATCGTCGCGAGGAACTCGCCAGGGTGATGTACGACCAGGCGATGGCGCTGTCCTACAACACGCCCTGGTACACGATGAACGCGCCATCGGCGGAGCTTGCCAAACGTATCGCCGGCCATGCCCCAGGCGACCTCAGCCATGTCTTCTACACCACGGGCGGCTCATCCGCGGTCGAGACGGCGTTGCGCTTCATGCAGTTCTACAACAATGTACGTGGCCGGCCGGAAAAGAAGCTGATCCTGAGCCGTGCCGGCGCCTACCATGGCTCGACTTATCTTTCGGCCTCGCTCAATGGCCGCCCGCGCGATCGCGACTGGATGGACGGCGCCGGCGACATGGTGGTCAAGCTCTCCTCGCCCGACCCGTTCCGGCGTCCGCAAGGCATGAGCATCGCTGCCTTCACCGATTTCCTCGTCGATCAGTTCCGCGACACGGTCGCGCGCGTCAGAGCCGACAGAATAGGCGCGTTCGTCGGCGAACCGGTGCAGGCGTCCGGCGGCGTCGTCGTGCCGCCCGACAGCTATCTCAAGCGCATCCGCGAGATCTGCCGTGACAACGACATTCTCTATGTTTCCGACGAGGTGGTGACGGGCTTCGGCCGGCTTGGCCATGTCTTTGCCTCCGGCGACGTCTTCGGCATCGACCCCGACATGATCACCTTTGCCAAGGGCGTCACCTCAGGCTATTTCCCGCTCGGCGGCGTCATCATCTCGGAACGGCTGCTGGAGGAGCTGCGCCGCTCGAACCATCCCGACGCAATGTTCGGCCACGGGCTGACCTACACCAGCCATCCCGTCGGCTGCGCGGTGGCCTTGAAGAACCTCGACCTGCTGGAAGAAAGCGTGCTTGCCCACGCGCAGGCGGTCGCCCCCTATTTCCAGGCGCAGCTGAAGACGCTGGAAGAGCTGCCGCTGGTCGGCGAGGTGCGCGGCTTGGGGCTGATGGGTTGTGTCGAATGCGTCGCCGACCGCGAAAGCAAGGATCCGCTGCAACTCGACAAGAATGTCGGAAAACGCATCGACGCCCACTGCCATGAGCTTGGCCTGCTGGTGCGGCCACTGATCAACATGTGCGTGATGTCGCCGCCGCTCATCATCACGCGCGAGCAGATCGACGACATGGTCGGCATCCTGCGCGAAGGCATTTCGCGCACCATGGATGACCTCAGGAAAGAGGGTGTCTGGCGGGGGTGATAGCCGATCTTCCTCTTGTGGGGGAGAGTTTCGCGGCTTGCGCCGCTACCCTCGCGATCTCAGCGCATCGTTTAGGTTCCACATGTCCTTTTCTTCCGGCGCTGTTTCCAGGCCGAGCACCGGAAGCTGCTTGCGCAGATGGTCGTGGTGGGTGCGCACCCCATATTCGAGGTCGGAGAAGTAAAAACCCTCGAAGGACTCGGACAACATGGATTCGTTCGACCAGACCGAAAGCTGCACGTCTTCCGACATGGTGTCGCGATCGATACGGAAGGAGAGATAGCGGGCGGCGGCCTGCTCGCGACTTTCGTCGCGGTAGCGATAGATGGCGCCACGCAGCAGCGTCTCACCCGTCGACAGCGGGAACTCCTGATAGAACTGCACCGATTCCGGCATCACCGACAGGACGGCGTTCGGGAAGATGCCGTAATAGACCCAGGCCTTCCTGAGGTGGTCCGGTAGATGCGTCGGCTCCGGCGCGATCTTGACGTAGTTCCTGACGCTCCAGCGACGGCCGGCATGCGGGTTGTAGGTGGCGAAGGAGCGCGAGACGCCGTTGACGAAAGGTTCGTCGAAATAGGTGGCGCCGTAGAGATCCTGCAGGGCCGGATGCGCCATGGCGACGTGATAGCCTTCATTGTCGACGTCGCGAACCGACTTCCAATTGACCGGTATTTTCTGGGTCCAGATGCCCCAGGAGGGCACCATGTCGGCGGCATTGTAATGCGCGAATTCGGTTTCGATCGGCTTCAACAGCTCGGCGACGGAAGCCTGTGGCCCGCCATTGCGGAAGCGGATGAAGATGAAGCCCATCCAGATTTCGAGATCGAGCGGCATCAGGCCGAACTCGGTCTTGTCGAGATCGGGGAAGGAGCGCGGGCGGGCGGCGCCGCGCAGCGTACCGTCAAGATTGTAGACCCAGCCATGGAATGGGCAGACCAGCGCGTTCTTACAATTGCCCTGGCTGTCGGCCACGACGCGGCTGCCGCGGTGGCGGCACATGTTGTTGAAGCCGCGCACGACGCCGTCCTTGCCGCGCACGATCAAAGCGCGCTCGCCGATGACATCCATGGTGAGGTAGTCGCCGGCATTGGGTATGTCGCAGATATGCCCGGCGATCTGCCAATGATTGCGGAAGACATGCTCCTTCTCCAGTTCGAGAAGGGCGGTGGAATGGTAACTCCAGCCCGGCAATCCCCGCCGGTCCCAATCGTTCGGGATTGCCACGTCACGGAGGTGCGGGTTCATGAAACGTCTCTTCTTTTTATTGAATATGCATTCAATATAATCATATTTTGCGTTGAAATGCAATGGTTTGTGGAAATGCTCAGGTTTCGGGGCGAAAATGTCAGCCCCGGTTCCAGCGGAATCCTGCTCCACCGTGACCTCTGAAAACCCCGGAAAATCCGGGTGTTAGCCAGAGTTCCATAACCTCCACCCGTTGCCGGTCACGCTGCAAATCGCGCCCTCCGACAAGGTATTCCGGGAGCAAGAAAAAGCCCTGCCGTTCGCGTCGGCCACCAGCGGGGCACGCTGGGCAACCCGCTATCCCGGATCAAAATAGTCGATGACCGATTTTGACCGTCTCTGCCCGTATTAACGTTTCAATCCGGTTACATTGCCGGGCTCTCGTCACCTTTCCGTCGTTACAAGGCGCGATTAAATTCGCTTTATCGCAAAAAGAAAATCAACGAAGGGGATGATGATGAATGCGAAAGTCCAGATCACCAGCAGCAACCGCTTTCAGGCTCCGGAGCGCGCTGACCGCCGCCCGAAGCTGGCGCTTCGCCAGCGTGCCAGCGACCACCCGATGGCAATGTTCATGGCGCTGGCTGCTTGCGCCTTCGCCGGCATGGCGTTCACGCCGACGGTCGGCCCAGCCTTCGCTTCGTTGAATCCGCCCGCCAACATCGTCGAAGGTGCGCCGACCACGACCACGACCGCCCGCCTGCCGACGCCCGCGATCGATTTCGCCTGCAAGGGGCAGGCTTGGGGCGCCGAGAGCGTGGATTGCCTGCGCGCCATTGCCGAGCAGTCCGGAACGCACAAGGCCCGCGCGATCCGCATGATCGCCAACGCCGCGCCGCTGACCAGCACGCCCAACATCTTCTGATTTCTGTCTCTGGATTTGCCTGGCATGATCCCGAAAACCGGTTCCCGTTTGGGGATCATGCCCTGATCTCCCCGAGCGTCCTCCAGCGCTCCCTTCGGCTCCCGCCGCGATGTCGGCCGGGGGCCTCTTTTTTATGCTTTCGACACAGCCTGCTCGGCGATGGTCGAAAGCACGCTGCGCACATCCAGCGTGCTGAACGGTTTTTCGAGGATCTGTGGCCGCTGCTGCGCCGGCAAGGCTTCGATTTCCGCCTTTGCGCCTATGAGGTCGCCGGTGACCAGCACGAAGCGCCGCGCCAGGTCGGGCCGCTCGGCAAGCAGTTCGCGGTAGATCGAAATGCCTGATGTGCCGGGCATGCGCAGATCCGAAAAGACGATGTCCGGCGGCATGTGGCCGCTCAAGGTGGCGGCGCCCGATTCCCAGACCGGCGCGATCCGCGACTTGATGCCCATCAATTCGAGAATGTCGGACAAGGAACCGGCGACGTCGGGTTCGTCATCGATGATCAAGGCGTGGCGCAGGCCGCTCGATCGTGGCTGGCTTTCGCCAGCGGCAGCGATGCCCGCCGAGATAGCCGGCAACTGAACGACGAAACGCGCGCCTCTCGGCTGCACTTCCTCGAACCAGACATTGCCATTGTGCCGCTCGATGATGGACTTCGAAATCGACAGGCCGATACCGGTGCCGACGCCGACCGGTTTGGTGGTGAAATAGGATTCGAAAATGCGCGACCGGATGGCCTCGGGAATGCCGGGTCCGTTGTCCTCGACCGAGAAGCCCGGATTGCCCCGGTCGCTGCGGAAGCTCCGTACCTTGATTAGCCGGTCGCCGGCGATGCCAGCCAGAGCATGCTGGCTGTTGATGAGGAAATTGGCCGCCACCTGCGTCACGTGGTCGGCGTCGGCCATGGCCAGCAGGGGACCCGGCGCGAAATCGGTATCGATGATGATGCCGCTCGAGCGCGCCCCGTAGGCGGTCACCTCGAGAGCGGCGCGGATCACCTGGTTGAGATCGGTCTCGGTCTGCGCCGCCGGATGGAGGCGGACCATCGACAGGAAGCTCTTGACGATGCGCCCGCAGCGCTCGGCTGCGGCGCGCACTTTTTCGGCACGGACCTTGGTCTGCGGGTCCGAGGCGAATTCATGCAGCAGCGTCGATTGCGCGACCACCACCGCCAGCGGGTTGTTGAGCTCGTGCGAAACGCCCGCGAGCAGCGAGCCCATCGCCGCCATCTTCTCGTTCTGGTGCAGCTTCTCGCGCTGCCGGTTGATCTCCTCCTCGGCGCGCAGCCTCTCGCGCAGGTCGCGGATGGAGCCGAAGATAAGCCGGCGGTCGGCGACCCGCATCTCGGTCGCCGTCAGCTCGATCGGGAAGACCTCGCCGGCGGCATTCTGCGTCACCGTCTCGAGCCGCTGGCCGACCATCGGCGCGCCGCGGCCGGACATGTAGTCGGCGCCCGAGGCATAACCCTTGCGGTAGTATTCCGGAACGACGGTATCGAGCAGGTCCTTGCCAAGGATATCGCTGCGCTGGAAGCCGAACATCTTTTCCGCAGCCGGATTGAATTCGATAATCGATCCGGCCTCGTCGATGACGATGATGGCATCGAGCGAGGCCTGCAGCATGGTGCGGCGGATCACTTCGCTGGCATGGGCGTCGGAGGGGGAGTGTTCTATGGCGTCGCCGATGGCGAGCGCGACGATGTGCAGCGTCGCCTCTTCCTCGTCGGTCCATTCACGCTCCTCGACGCAATCATTGACGGCGAGCGTGCCCCACAGATGGCCGTGTGCGAAGACGGATACCGACAGGAAGGACTTGATGTTCTGCTTTTCGAAATCAGCTCTCAGGAACCCTTCGAGATCGCGCGTGTGCCCGGCGAAGACCTTCCCCTGCCGCTCATCCTCGGCCAGCCGCTCCAACAGCGGATCCGAATTGACGATCGACTGCATGATGACGGTCGGCGAAGCCAGTTCGCCGCCGAAATCAGGGTCGATCCAGTAGGCGGCGACCGACTGGGCGAAACCTTGGCCGGGCAATTCGCGCAGGCGGAACAGGATACCGCGCTGGCACTCCATGGCGTGGCACAGCGTTTCCAGTATGCCGTCCATTTCGCGCTGCCAGTCGCCGGCCTCGCGCAGCCGGCGCACGACACGCACGGCCGCCATCGCCGCGCCTTGCCTGAAACCCTGCATATCCGTGCTTGCCGTCTCGCCCGTCATTGTCAGCCGTCATTCCAGAGTCACGTTACTTCGATCGGCTGGCAACGGCTGCGGAGCGGAAACCCTGTGGGTCTGACGCTCAGTTGCCGTCGCCGGTCGGCAGCGAGAAGATATAACCTTCGCCGCGCACCGTGCGCAGGAATTTCGGGTTGGCCGGATCAGTCTCGATCTTCTTGCGCAGCCGCATGATGCGGATGTCGACGGCGCGCGATGATTCCGGATCCTCGGTGAAGCCGATCGCCTCGGAGATCGCGGTCCTGGTCAGCAGCCGGTTGGCTCGGGTCAGGAAAACCTCCAGCACGTCGAACTCGCTCTTGGCCATGTCGATCACCGTACCATTGGCGCCGGTGACCAGCCTGCCGTCGAGATCCGCCTGGAAGGGGCCGAAAGCCACGGAACGGCGGTCGGTCCTGGCTTTCCTGTCCTGCGGCTCCGTCGGCTGCGGGACACGGCGCAGCACGCTGCGCACCCTGGCCAGCACTTCGCGCAGTTCATATGGCTTGACGATATAGTCGTCGGCGCCGAGTTCCAGCCCGACGATGCGGTCGAGCGCGGTGCCGGCGGCGGTCGCATAGATGATGCCGATGGGCATTTTCGAGCGCAGCCAGCGGCCGAGCGACAGGCCATCCTCGCCCGGCATGGCGATGTCGAGGATGGCCAGATGGAAGGGCTGCGTCTCGATCAGGCTGCGCGCGGCGGCCGCGGTTTCCGCGGTCGCCACATCATAGCCGGCGGCGCCGAGATATTCAGCGACCGCGTCCCTCAGGTCGGGCTCGTCCTCGACGATGACAATTCTTGCCCGCACGATGCTCTCGCTCCCACTTTCAGTGGAAAGTAGATTGGGTATAAACATGATGTCCAGTACTCATATCCGGTTGCCAGGGAACGGTTGGAAAACATGGCCGCACGAGCCGTCATCGCGCTTGTTTCCGTTGCCGACGTCGTGGCGACCGAGCTTGCCGACCATCTTGAGCGGCGCGGCCACGACGTGCGCGAGGCGCGGCAGCCCTGGGAGGCGGAATCGCTGCTGGCGGGCAGAGGCATCGATGTCGTCGTCGTCGGGGACAGCGTTAGCCAGGCGGAAGGGCGAGATCTGCTCAGGCGTTATGGCGGCCAAAGTGGGGGCGGCGAGCATGGACCGGATTTCATCCTGATATGCCGGCCGGCCGATCTCCTCGACAAGGTGCTGGCGCTCGAGCTTGGCGCCGCCGACGTCGTCGAAAGTCCGCTCAATGTCAGGGAACTCGCCGCGCGTGTCGGCGGCCTGCTTTCGCGGCGCGGCAGGGGCACCCAGGAACTGATCGTGCTGGAGAACGCGACCGTCGATCTGAGATCGGCGATCGTCATGCATCGCTCCGGTACGCAGGAGCAGCTCTCGCCCGGCCAGGTGGCGCTGCTCAGGCTGTTCCTGGCGAGCCCGCGCAAGGTGCTGACGCGTGACGACATTATCGCCGCCGCACCGGCCGAGAATGCCGACGCTTTCGATCGCTCGATCGACTCGCGTATCGTGCGGCTGCGCCGCAAGCTCGACACCGAGACCATCACCACCATACGCGGCGCCGGCTACAGGTTCGATCCGCCACGGCAGTTCGCCGACTGACGGCTGGCTTTTCCAGCTGGCTCCCCGGATGAGCATCGGACTTTCCATTTCCGCGCCGATGCCCGCGAGGTTCAGCGCACCACCAGCAATGACGGGCCCGAGGCCATGTCGCCGCCGGCGGCGAACTCGCTTGCATGAGCGCGCTCCTTGAAGAGCACACTGGCGAGAGCGGCAAAGCCGAGCAGGCCCTGCGCATAGAGCAGTGCGGAAAGCACCGAAGCCGCGAATTTTGTTTTCATATCGGAATTCCCCAAAAAGATGACTGTATCGCGGGTCGCTTCAGGAAACTCCCGAAGTGCCCGCGCCGCCCACGGAGCCCCCCGTCGCGGCGCGGGCCTTCGGTCCTCTCGGCAGCAAGTTGCCGGAGGGGCCGCGCAATGCCAGCAGCCGAAGGCCAACCCGCCAGAGGGCCTTCAACCGGGCGATGCGCAGGCTGGAAACGATCCAGACCGTGGCGCAAAACAGGGCGACGTGCAGGGTCGAAATCTCACTCGAACTCATCGTCGCCAGCTTTGCCATGGGGCCGCCGGCAATGGTGCCGATGCCGCCGATGGCCGCCGCCGCGATGCTGATCCTGAAGAGCCAGGACCGCGTGTTCGTTTTCGTTCCCATGGTCGTTGCCGTCTGCTTTCGTTACGTCAACTTTTGCCTCCGGTCCGTATCCGCATCATGCCGCCAAAATCCGCGATTTGTTGCAGTTTGGTTTCGAAATCTACCTGATCTCTTTCATATGGATGGTTCGAACTTTCGTTTCGGGATGAATACCTATGTACTTCATTCTTGATCCCGCGTTTGGGGGCGGGCAGTGCCGAGAATGCGGGGTTTGGCCTGTTAACCAGAGGAAACAGTTTCGAAACACAAACGAGCATTTCGCGAAATCTCTCCGAAACATGCCGCAGGGATAAGCCGCTCATCGAATTGGAGCCGGCCGGGCCGGCAGAGAGGGGACATCATGCACACCACTATTTCCGCAAAGCTCATCAACATCACCTTCGCGGCGCTCGTGGGCAGCGCGCTTCTATTCGGCGCCAACGCTGCCCACGCCGCCAACAGCATCGTGGCGCGCGTTTCGCTGTCGCAGCAGGTCATGGAAGTCTCGGTCGACGGCCGGCCGACTTTCGCCTGGAAGGTTTCCACCGGCGACAGGGCGCATGTCACGCCGACCGGCTCGTTCAAGCCGACGCGCATGCATGAGATGTGGTATTCGAAAAAGTACGACAACGCGCCGATGCCGCATTCGGTCTTTTTCAGCGGCGGCTATGCGGTTCACGCCACCTATGCCATCAAGCGCCTCGGCCAGCCGGCCTCGCATGGCTGCGTGCGGCTGCACCCGGACAATGCCGCCGATTTCTACCAGCTCGTCGAGACCTTCGGCCCGGCCAACACCAGCATCGTCATCGCCAAGTAGCAGGCAGGTTGCCGCATTCGGCCATGTGCCGGAGTTGCTGGAGCGACCCCCAAAAAAAAAGAGGCCGGAGAAATCCCGGCCTCTTTTTGGTTCTTGCGCCTTGTGCCTCAGCTCGGCAGCGCCGGCATCAGCTTTGGATCCGGCTTTTCCGCCAGATGCGGCAGGTCCTTGCTGGCGATGAAGGTGTAGAACATAGGCACGACGAACAGCGTGAACATGGTGCCGACCAGGATGCCGGTGAAGATGACCAGGCCCATCGAATAGCGGGCCGCGGCGCCGGCGCCGCTGGAAACGATCAGCGGCACCACGCCCAGCGCCATCGCGGCCGTCGTCATCAGGATCGGCCGCAGGCGCACCTTGGCCGAGGCGATGATGGCGTCACGCCGCCTCATGCCATGCAGTTCGCGCTGCTGGTTGGCGAATTCGACCAGCAGAATGCCGTGCTTGGTGATCAGGCCGATCAGCGTGATCAGGCCGACCTGCGTATAGATGTTGAGCGTGCCGAGGCCCAGATTGAGCGGCACGATCGCGCCGAAGATCGACAATGGCACCGCCATCATGATGATCAGCGGATCGCGGAAGCTTTCAAACTGCGCCGCCAGCACCAGGTAGATGACGATGACGGCCGCGCCGAAAGCGATCAGGATCGTGTTGCCCTGTTCCTTCTCCTGCCGGGATTGGCCGGAATAGTCGATGAAGAAGGTGTCGGGCAGGCTCTCCCTGGCAATGTCCTCGAGGACTTTCAAACCATCGCCGGTGGTAACGCCGGGCAGCGGCAGCGCCGAGATCGTCGATGAATTCAGCTGGTTGAACTGCTCGATTGCCGCTGGCGACGCATTGTTCGAAATCTTCACCACGGCTGATAGCGGCACCATCTCGCCCGTCACACTGCGCACGAAGTACTCGCCGAGCTTTTCGGGGTTGTCGCGGAATTCCTGCGGCACCTGCGGGATGATGTCATAGCTGTTGGAGTCGCGGTCGAACTGCGCCACTTCGGCGCCGCCGACCAGCAGCGTCAGCGTCCGGCCGATGTCGGCGATCGGCAGGTTGAGCGCGGCCGCGCGGTCGCGGTCGATGGTCACCGTCACCTGCGGTGCGTCATAGGCCATCGAATTCTGCACGACGATGAAGCGGCCCGACGCCTGCGCCTTGTTCTTGATCTTCTCGGCTTCCTCGTAGACCTGAGCGGAATCCCCGGTCGAGCGCACCACCATGGATATCGGCAAGCCGCCGCCGGAGCCCGGCAGCGTCGGCGGTGCGAAGACAAACGCCTGGACACCCGCCACCTTGGCAATACGAGCCGTGATGTCGGCCTGCAGCTCCTTCGAATTGCGCTTCCGCTCCGCCCAATCCTTGAAGGCAAAACCGACGAAGGCGCTGTTGGTCGTGCCGCCGAACGCGACGGCCGAGAACTGCGCCCGGGTTTCGGGAATATCCTTGACCAGGCCCAGGATCTGGTTGACGTAGGTCTCGGTGTAATCGGAGGTCGCATAGCGCGGCCCCGTCACCAGCGAGAGCAGGAAGCCCTGGTCTTCTTCCGGCGCCAGTTCCGTCGAGGTTTTGGTGAACATGAAGCCGGTCACGCCGACAAGCGCCAGCACGATGAGCAGCGTCAGCGGGCGATAGTTCAAAGAGCCGGTGACGGCGCGCTCATAGACGTGCTCGACGCGCGAGAAGGTGCCGTCGACGATACGCTGGAAACGGCCAGCATTGCCGGGCTTCAGGAGACGCGCCGACATCATCGGCGTGATGGTGATGGCAATGACGCCAGACAGCACCACCGATCCGGCGAGCGTCACCGCGAATTCGCGGAACAGGGCGCCGGTCAGGCCGCCGGTGAAGGCCAGCGGCGCGAACACGGCGGCCAGCGTCATCGTCATGGCGACGATGGCCGACGCGATCTCACGCATGCCGCTGAAGGCCGCCTGCATGGGCGGCATGTGGTCTTCTTCCATGTGGCGATGGATGTTTTCCACCACCACGATGGCGTCGTCGACGACAAGGCCGATCGCCAGCACCATGGCCAGCAGCGACAGAAGGTTGATCGAATAGCCCACCGCGAACAAAAGGAAGCAGACGCCGATCAACGACAGCGGAATGGTGATGATCGGCATCATCACCGAGCGGAACGAACCGAGGAACAGGAGGATAACGACGACGACGATGGCGACCGCCTCGCCGATGGTCTTGAACACTTCTTCGATCGAGGCGCTGATCTGTCCGGTCGCGTCGTAGACGACCTCGATCGTCATGCCTTTGGGCAGCGTCTCCTGGATCTGCGGGACGAGCTTGGTGAGCGCTGCCGCGGTGGTCAGCGGATTGGCTGCCGGGGTCGGGAAGATGGCGAGGAAGGTCCCGGGCTTGCCGTTGAAGGAAACCCTGGTGTCGGTGTTCGCGGCGGCCAGTTCGACGCGGGCAACGTCGCGCAGGCGCACGACGTTGCCGTCTGCCGAGCGCAATGGCAGCGCGGCGAAGGCTTCCGGTGTCTGCAGCGTCGAGCGCACGGTGATCGATGAGACGACATATTCGTTCTGGGTGTTGCCGGGCGCCGACAGGAAGTTGGAATTGTTGATCGCCGTCAGCACTTCGGCCGCTGTCACGCCGCGCGCTGCAAGCCTGACCGGGTCGATCCAGACGCGCATCGAATATTCCTGGGCGCCGAAGATCTGCACGTCGGCGACGCCTTCGACCGTCGACATGCGGGGCCTGATGACGCGCTCGATATACTCCGTCAGCTGCTCCTTGGTCATGTTCGGATTCTGCATCGAGATGTACATCATCGCGAACTGCTGACCCGTACCCTTGACGATGACCGGGTCCTTGGAGGCGTCCGGCAAGGTGCCGCGCACGCCCTGGACCTTGGACAGCACTTCGGTCAGCGCCACGTCGGGATTGGAACCGAGCTTCATCTGCACCGTCACCGTGCTGGAGGACGGCCGGCTGGACGAGGTGACGTAGTCGATGTTCTCGGTCGAGGCGACGGCGCGCGCGATCGGGGCTGAAATGAAGCCCTGGATCAGGTCGGCGCTGGCGCCCGGATAGGCCGTCGTGATGGTGATCGCGGTTTCGTCGACCTTCGGATACTGCCGGATAGACAGGTTGAAGATGCCCTGGAAACCGAGCAGCAGGATCATGCAGGCAAGGACGGTCGAAAGGACCGGCCGGCGGATGAAGAGATCGGAAAAGCTCATTGCTGGTCGGCCTGCTTGTTTGCCGATTTGGTCGGGTCGATGGTGTTGTCGACGTTGACGGTCATGCCGTTGAAGAGGCGGTTCTGACCCGCGGTGACGACCTCGTCGCCGGCCTTGAGCCCTTCGACGATCTCGACCATGCCTTGATTGCGGCGGCCGGGCTTGACGAAGACCTGCGACAGCACCAGCGTGGGCTTCTCACCTTCGGCCGCCGGCTTGGCCGGATCGGCCGCTGCTGGCTTGGCGGCATTCGAAGCGGCCTTGTCCGCGGGCTTGGCGTCCGCCGGCTTGGTGGCATCGGCCGCCGGCTTCATTGCGTCCGCAGGCTTGGTGTCCGCCTGCTTGTCGGTGGCCGCAGCGGCTGGCTTTTCGCCCGGCTTGGCCGGCTGCGCCGGGGGCGCCCCGGCGGGTTTCGCCGGTTGCACCACGAATATGTAGTCGCCATAGAGGCTGGTGGTCAGCGCCGTCTGCGGCAGGGAGAGCACGTTCTGCTCCGCGGGCAGTTCGACGCGCACCTGCACGAACTGGCCTGGGGTCAACTTCCCTTCGGGATTGGCGACTTCCGCCCGGATGTTCACCAGCCGGCTGGAGGGGTCGATCTTGGGGTCGATGCCCCGAATGGCGCCGGTAAATGGCTTGTCGTCGCCACCAAGGCCGAGCCGAACGGTCTGGCCGATCTTGAGCAGCGGGAGTTGCTGTTCGGGCACTGAAAAGTCGACCCGCATCGTGTCGAGATCCTGGAGCGTCACCACCGAGGTGCCAGGTGACAGGTACTGGCCGAGATCGATCTTCGGGATGCCGACGGTGCCGTTGAAAGGCGCGGTAAGCTGCTTCTGGTCGAGCACGGCCTGCAGCCTGGTGACCTGGGATGCCGAAGCGGACGCCGCAGCACGCGCGGTGTCCAGCGTCGAGTCGGAGCCGACACCACGCTTTGTCAGTTCGATGGCGCGGGTCAGCGTGGTCTGATCGAGCGCCGCCTGCGCCTTCTGCGCATCAAGATCGGCGCGCTCGACGGCGTCGTCGAGTTGCAGCAGCACCGCATTGGCCGCCACCTTCTGGTTGGCATGGAAAGGGATTTGCTTGACGATGCCGGCGGTCTCGACGGTCAGGTCGACACCGCGCACGGCCCGCACCGTACCGATCGCCTCGACGCCCGGCGTCCAGCTCGACGGCTTGACGATGGTCGTCGACACGGTCGCCGCCGGCGGCTTCATGGTGGCGAAATACTGCTTGATGCCGTTGTCGCGCAGGAAGTTGAAGCCGACGATGCCGCCGACCACAATGACGAGCACGGCAAGAACCACAATAATGATAAAGACACGGAGTATGCGCTTGAACAAGGAAGTCCCCTCAGTCGAAAATCCGGCGCGAAGCACGGACATCGGGACACATACCGACCGCGGGTCCCGATTTCAAATGGTGGCGGTCTTACTGTACCGTCTGGACGGTCTTGTCAATTGGGCCTAAGCTTGCGATGGGAGGCACCATGAGAGCCCAAAGACCGAACTCGCGCGAGAAGATTCTCGCCGCGGCGGCTGATGTTGCCCGGGAATCCGGGCCCGGTAGCCTGTCGCTCGATGCAGTCGCCAGCCGCGCCGGCGTGTCGAAGGGGGGGCTGCTCTACAATTTCCCGACCAAGGCCAAATTGATGCAGGGCCTCGTCGAAGACTATCTGCGCGATTTCGAGCAAGCGCTGGAAACCGCGAACAGCAACGACAACGGCAAAAATCCCCTCGCCGTCTATATCAGACTGTCAGCCGAGGATTGCGAGGAAAAGCAGCCGTCGGCATCCTGGATTTTTTCGGCGATCGCCGAGGATCCCGATTTCATGACGCCGATAAAGACATTCAAGCGGCAGCTTTTCGAGCGCCTGAAGGGCGAGGCGCCGGACCTCAGATCGCTGCTGGTCTGCTATCTCGCCATCGAAGGACTGCGCAGCATGAACCTGTTCGATTCCGACGTGCTGTCGAAGGACGAGCGCCAACTCTTGGTATCGTCACTTCTCGAGATCGCCAAATAGGCCTGCCTGCGCGGGTGCAGGGCGACGCTGTGATTTCAAATCGCCGGCAAGGCCTTGCCTGTCGAGGGGTCGAACAAGCGAAGCGCGGCCTCGTCGAAGGTGAGGTTGCGCTTTTCGCCCTTGGCGAGCTGGGCTCGCGGCGGCAAGCAAGCCGTCAGCCGCTGCGCGCCGATCCGGGCCGTGGTGACCAGTTCAGGGCCAGTCAGTTCGACCACCTCGATCTCCACCGGCAATGACAGGTCCGTGGCGGCTCCGGTCGCCACACGAAGCGCTTCCGGCCTGATGCCGACGACCATTTGTGCGCGCTCACGAGCCGCATTCGCATAGCGCGCGGGCAAAGGGATCCGTACATCGGACCCGGCAATGGCCAGCCTGCCGCCGGCAATGGTGGCCTGAAGCGTATTCATCGACGGCGCGCCGACGAAGCCGGCGACATAGAGTGTTGCCGGGTCGTTGTAGATTTCTTCCGGGGTGCCGAGCTGCTCGATCCTGCCGTCGCGCATGACAGCGATGCGGCTGGCCAGCGTCATCGCCTCGATCTGGTCGTGGGTGACATAGACGACGGTGGTCTGCAGCATCTGGTGCAGGCGCTTCAACTCGGTGCGCATTTCCAGGCGCAGCTTGGCGTCGAGGTTGGACAACGGCTCGTCGAAGAGGAAGACCTGCGGCTTGCGTACCAGCGCCCGGCCGATGGCGACGCGCTGGCGTTGGCCGCCGGACAGCTGGCTCGGCTTGCGGTCGAGCAGAGCTTCGATCTGCAGCAGCCTTGCCGCTTCGTTCACCGCCCTGTCACGCTCGTCGGCCGCGACGCCGCGCATCTCCAGTCCGAAGCCGATGTTGCGGCGCACGGTCAGGTTCGGATAGAGCGCATAGGACTGGAAAACCATGGCTATGTCGCGGTTCTTGGGGTGTACGCCGAGTATCGAGCGGCCGCCGATCAGCACGTCGCCGCTCGTGGCTTCGGCCAGTCCCGCGATGATGTTGAGAAGCGTCGATTTTCCGCAGCCGGATGAGCCGAGCAGCACCAGGAATTCACCGCTCTGCAGCGCGATGTCGATGCCTTTCAGCGTTTCGACACTGCCATAGCTCTTGCGGATGCCGCGGATTTCAAGCGCGCTCATGCATGGGACCCTCGAACTGCATCGGCCCGCCATAGTTGCGGGGCAAGGTGGAAATGGCGCGCGAGGCGACATGCGTCGCGGCGCGGAGGCAGGCGGACAGCGGCTGTTCCTGTGCCAATGCGGCCAGGAAGGCGGCATTGAAGACGTCGCCGGCCCCGATCGTGTCGACGACACGGACATCGGGCGCGACGGCTTCGACAAGCGTATTGTCCGGGCCGATGGCGATGGCACCACGCGGCCCGCGCTTGACCACAAAGGTCGCACCTTGCCTCATGCTGGATCGGATTTCACGCGCCGCTTCCTCTGGACCTGGCAATCCCGCCAGGGTCACCGTCTCGACTTCGTTGAACAACGCCAGCGCGCAGCGCGAGAGCCACGCCCTTGTCGCGGCGCAATTGGCCTCGGTCCAGCCATCGATCGGCCAGCCAGTGTCGAGCGCCACTGATATGCCGTGGCTGTCGGTCCAGTCGAAGAAAGCTTCATAGTCGCGCGTGAGGTCTTCGGTCAGGAAGGAGCCGGAGAGCAATGCATAGCCACCGGAAAGCGCTCCGCCGTCGAGAACGGACAAGACATCGCCGAGGCTGAAGCGGGGCAGGTGGCCGCGCGTGGTCAAGAAAGTTCGTTCGCCATCGGGATGGGTCATGCCGACCGACAAGGTCGTACCTTCGGGACGGACCGCCCATTTCTCGGCGCGAAATCCAAACGCTTCGCGAAGCCAGCGGCCGAACTGGTCGTCACCGACATTGGCGGCAATCGCGAAATCGATGCCCAGCGCTTGCCAGGCAAGCCCGGTGTTGCCGGCCTGGCCGCCGACCCGCAATTCGTCATGGTCGACGACGGTCTCGGTTCCCGCCTTCGGCCATGGCGCGATCGGGCCGACAATCAGGTCGACATTGACGTTACCGATTACCGCCAGCGGACGCATCACTCGCTCCTGGTGATCTTGGTGGTGCGCACGGGCGTGCCGGCATTGTCGACGCGGCTGTCGGCGAAGGCGATCATCAGGCGCTGCGCCACCGGCAGCATGGCGAAGACAGCGGCCATCCCCGATGCTGATCTGAACGAGAGCGTGACGGCGCCGACGACAGGCGGTTGCCCGGACGCGTCGAAGATGACCAGCGGCGCGCCGGCCTCTACCACCGAAAGGGCCATGGCGGTGACAAGGTCCGACGTCGGGTCGTCACCACGAAATAGGACGACGCCGATCTGGGGGCCGAGCATCTCCATCGGCCCGTGCCGCAACTGGCCGCCTTCCAGCGAAAAGCAGGGGAGCCGCGACAGTTCGGTCAGCCCAAGCGCCAGGGCTTCGGCCACGCCTTGCAGGCGGCGACCGGAGGTGACGATCGTGTCCACCTTGCCAAGCGCGACAAGTGCGGGGACGATGACGCAATCCTGCGGAGCTTCGAGCACAGCAAGCGCGGCGGCCGGGTCCTCACCCAGAGCAGCCAGGATGGCCAGATGCAGGGCCAGGGTCACGGTCAAGCTGCGGGTCGCGGCGAAAGCCAGCTCAGTGCCACCAGCGCCGACCAGGCAAGGCGCAGTGCGGGCGAGAAATGAACCGCCTTCGAGCGTCAGGCCGAAAATATCCGAGCTGCCGCCGGTCTGCGAAAACCATCTGACGACCTCGGCGCTCTCGCCGGATTGCGAGGTCACGATCACGGTGCGGTCTTCGAGCGGCAGCGGCTGGCCGAGTTGTTCGGACAGCGGCAGCGCCAGCGCATCGATGCCCAGCGTGCGATAGAGCGGCTCAACGGCACGCCCCACCGCATGCGAGCCGCCCATGCCAAGCAGGAGCAGGCGTCCGGTCTTCCTGATCGAGCCGGCGACCTTTAGCGCCATGGCGGTGTTTTGTTCGAATGAAGCGCGCGCATCCGCATGCTGGCGCTGCATTTCGCGATCAATGGCGACCAGTCCGGCCGGCCGAATTCCTGTTGCAGTCATGGTCATCCTTTCACACCGCCGCTGGTCAGGCCCGAGATCAGCGCCCGCTGCATGACAAGGCCGATCAGCACCGGCGGTAGCGCGGCCAGCACCCCGGCCGTGGCGATCAATCCGTAGTCGGAAACACGGCCGCCGGCCAAATCGGCGATGGCGACGGTCAAGGTCTTGGCGCGCTGGTCCGAGGTGAACAGCAGCGCATAGAAAAATTCGTCCCAGGCCAGCAGCACGGCGAACAGCGCCGATGTCGCCATCACCGGTGCCGCCAGCGGCAATGTGATGATGCGCAGTGTCTGGAACAGGCCGGCGCCGTCGATCATCGCCGCCGCCTCGATCTCACGCGGGATGGAATCGAAACCAGATTTCATCAGCCAGGTGGTGAAGGGCGCCAGGATAGTGAGATATACCAAAGCCAGGCCGAAGACATTGTTGAGCAGGCCGAGATGCGACAGGCCCATATAGAGCGGCACGGCCAGCGCCACCGGCGGCAGCATGTAGGTGGCGATGACCATCGACAGCGACCAGCCGATCGCGGGCGTGCGCGACACCGCCCAGCCGGCGGGAATGGCCAAGGCGAGTGCCGCCAGCGTCGCCATGCCGGCGATCTCGAGACTGTTGCGCAGCGAAGAGGTGAAGGCGGCGCCGGCGCTGTTTTCAGCCGTCGACAGCAATAGCTGGTAGCGGGAGAAATCGGCTGCCTGCGGCCACCAGCGCAGCGGCTTGGCGGCAAGATCGGCGGCCGGCGAAATGCTCATGATGAACAGCCAGGCGATGGGCGCAAGGATGATCGCGGCGAGCAGCAGCGCGCAGGCATAGATGAAGATGGTGAAAGCGGGGCTCTTGCGTTCCATCAGGCGGCACTCCCTGCGGTCTTCCTCACCAGGGCCGCATAGGCGACGGCGAGCAGCGTGATGAGCAAGGTGACGATCAGCGCCAGCGACGCGCCCGAGCCGGCACGCTGGAAGGAGAACGCTTCCTGGTAGACGAGGATCGACAGTGTTCGCGTGGTGTTTGCCGGCCCGCCGCGGGTCATCACCCAGATGATGTCGAAGACCTTGAAAGCCTCGATGGTGCGCAGCACCAGCGCCACCATCAGCGGGCCTGCGAGATAGGGCAGGATGACGAAACGGAAGCGATTGAACGGTCCCGCGCCGTCGACGAGCGAGGCCGCGGTGATGTCGCGTGGTACCGCCTGCAGGGCGGCGAGCGCGATCAGCGCCACCAGCGGAAAGTTCTTCCAGCAATCGGCGACGATGAGGGCAGCCAGCGCCGTGCCCGGCTCGCCGAGCCAGGACCGATAGGCGTCGATAAGATGCAGTTGCGTCAGCGCGGCGTTGAGCGCGCCATATTCGGGATTGTAGATCAGCCGCCACAGCGTGGCGTTGACCACGGTCGGCAGCGCCCACGGCAGGATCATGAGGGCGCGCAGCATGGCACGGCCGCGAAATTCCTGGTTGAGCAGAAGGGCGGCCAGGACGCCGATCACCATTTCGGCGGCGACCGAAATGACCGCGAACAATGTCGTGGTGATCAGCGTACGCGAGAAATTCGAGCTCGACAGCATGTTGGTGTAATTGTCGACGCCGACGAAATTGCCGGCCGTGCCGACCAGCTTGGCATCGGTAAAGGAGAGCCCGACCGTATCGACCAGCGGCCAGCCGATGACGGCGACCATGACCATGAGCAGCGGCAGCATCAGCAGCCAGGCGCGGGTTGTCATCCAGGTGCTCGACATCGGAGCAGCCTCTTTCAATTCAACACGATTTCAGAAATAGCACGGGCGGCACAAGGCCGCCCGCAATGGGTGGAAATCAGAGGCCGCTGTTCTGCGCGGCGGTTTTCAGGGCATCTTCCGGCGAGGCCGTGCCGAGCAGCGATTCCTGGATTGCCTGCTGCAGGGCGGTCGACAACTCCTGGTACTTCGGGGTGGTCGGGCGCGGATACATGGCGGCCAGGCCAAGCTTGGCGGCGGCGATCAGTTCCTCCTGGCCCTTGGTGACGGCCGGGTCGTCATAGGACGAGGCCCAAATCGGCAGCGAGAGTTTAGCGTACTGGTTCTGCGTTGCCTGCGAGGTCATGAAGGTGATGTACTTCCAGGCCTCGTCCTGATGCTTGGAGACCGCGGTGACGCCGAGACCCATCGAGCCGTTGACGGCCGACACTTCGCTGGTGCCGGCAACGCCCGGCGCCGGCACGACGCCGACCTTGCCGGCTACCTTCGAGTCCTTCGGGTCGTTGGCCATGTTATACATGTAGGTCCAGTTCAGCGCGAAGGCGGCATCGCCGTTTTCGAAGACCTTGCGAACGTCCTCTTCCAGGAATTCCTTGGAATTGGGATTGGTGAGACCCGACTTGTAGCTGTCTACCATGTATTTCAGAGCCAGCAGGCCGCCGCCATTCTGGAAGTCCGGCTTGCCGTCCTTGAGGAAGTCGCCGCCATAGGCGCTGACCAGCGTGGTGTAGTCGCAGATCGCGGCTTCGGCCTGTGACCAGCTCCAGGCGATCGGTGTCTTCAGCAGACCCTTGTCCTGGATGATCTTGGCCTGTGCGCCGAGCTCTTCCCAGGTCTTCGGCGGGGCCTTGATGCCGGCCTTTTCCAGGATGCCCTTGTTGTAGAACAGGTATTTGGTGTCAAGGATCCACGGCATGCCGTAATACTTGCCGTCATACTGGACGGTGGTCCAGGCGCCGGGCAGCACGCCCTTCTTCATGTCGTCTGTGATCTTCGACGACACATCGACCAGCACCTTGTTGGTGGCGTATTCGGCCGGCCAGATGACGTCGAACAGCACAACGTCATAGCCGCCGCCCGACCCTTGGGCGAGCACGGTCTTGTCATGCAGGCCTTCATAGGGAACGAATTCGAGATTGATCTTGACGTCGGGATTGGCCTTGGTGAAGGCATCCGTCATGGCGCGCACGTCGGCCTCGCTGTAGGCAGCCTGCGCCATGAAGAGCGCATTGAGCGTCGTCTCGGCGAAGGCATGGGGGACGAGCAGTCCTCCGGCAAAAACCGCGCCGACCAGTGTCTTGGTGATCGTCCTAAGCATTTTCTTCTCCCATTGCAGCGTTGACGGGCCGGCGCTGCCAGGCATTCGGCATCGTCTTCCCGGATCCGTGTCGCGTGACCTGATGGTTACCCGGCTGACCAGTGGCGACAGGCGGAGGCCTTGGCCATCTTGTTTTTGGGCGCTCGGTTTGCATTAAGTCAATTCGCTTGACTTAATTAGTCGATCAATATCCTAATGGAGTCAAGAGGGGAAACGCCGATGGACGACATCAGCCAGATCCGCGCCAAGAGCGGCACCAACCAGGAGGGCACAAGCGCGCACAATCGCCGCGTCATGATCGAGGCACTGCGCCTCAATGGCGCGCTGTCGCGGGCCGACCTCGCGCGAGCGACGCAGCTCACCAAGCAGGCGGTCTCCAACATCATCGAGGACCTGGAAAGCGATGGCCTGGTCGTCGCGCTCAAGGCGGTGCGCAAGGGCCGGGGCCAGCCGTCGACCCCCTACAGGCTGGTTCCTGAAGGCGCTTTCGCCATCGGCCTGCAGATCGACCGTCATCTGACGCGGGCGGTCGCGGTCGACCTGATGGGCAGCGTGCTGACGCGCGCCGAGGCGAACCTGCCTTTCGATGAGCCGTCAAGGGGCGTCGAGGTGATCCTGGACCTGATCGATGGCGTCCGGCGCGAGCTGTCCGGCATCTCCTCGCAGTCGGAAAAACGCCTCGTCGGTCTTGGCGTCGCCATGCCAGGCCCGTTCGGCCTAAAGAATTCGGATGACAAATGGATGATGCCGGCCTGGCAGAAGTTTCCGCTGCTGGACATGTTGGCCAAGGGCACGGGACTGAATGTCGGCCTGCAGAACGATGCGGCCGCCTGCGCGACGGCCGAACGCATCGTCGGTGCCGCGCATGGCGTCGATCACGCGGTGTGTCTCTATGTCGGCTATGGCATCGGCGCCGGACTGATCCTGAACGGCGAGCTGTACAGCGGTGGGCATGGCAATGCAGGCGAAATCGGCATGGCCTTGCTGTCGCCGGCTGGTCCGGGCTCGACGCCGCTGGAACATCGCGCGTCGCTGGCCTCGCTCTACCAGCATCTTGGTCTCGATCCCGCCGACGAGGACCTCTACGAAAAGATCGGCGCGCTGGCCGCGGCGGGTGACGTGAAGATCATGGCCTGGATCGACGGGGCGGCCCATGACCTGCGCTGGAGCGTGCATCTCATCGAAACCATCTTCGACCCACAGACAGTCATCCTGACCAGCGGCGCGCCGGAAGCGCTGGCGCGCCGGCTTGTCGAGGCGATGCATCCGCTGCTGCCGTCGATCGCCGACCGGCCAGGCCGGACCTTGCCGCGCCTGCAGCTCGGCACAACCGATCCCTGGTCGATCGCGCTGGGAGCCGCCGCGGCGCCGATCAGTCGCGCCTTCGATCCGCTGTTCTCGGCGATCCTGAAGACACGCTCCGGTCCCGCCTGAAGGAGACCGCGCGAAAGGCCAGGCCTCTCCGGCGTCACACAGGGTTCATCGTCCGGCCATAGCGTCTTTTCCAGTTCTTTGCTGCAATGCAATAGGAGTGGGACATGGTGGACATAGTTTCCAGTGAGGCGGGCATTCCAAGGCCGGATCATCCGCTGGATAGTTCGGGCGGCGCGAAGTGGTTCCTGCCGGTCTTCGGTGTGCTGGTGCTGGTTGGCGTGGTCTATGTCGGCTACGCGCTGAGCCAGGATCTGGCGGTGGCCAGGACGGTGCCGTGGATCCTGCTCGGCATCGCCTTGCTGATCGCGCTCGGCTTCGAATTCGTCAACGGTTTCCATGACACCGCCAATGCGGTGGCGACCGTCATCTACACGCGCTCGCTGCCGGCGGAATTCGCCGTCATGTGGTCGGGCGCCTTCAATTTCCTCGGCGTTCTCACCTCCAGCGGCGCGGTCGCCTTCGGCATCCTGTCGCTGCTGCCGGTCGAGCTGATCCTGCAGGTAGGCTCCTCCTCCGGCTTTGCCATGGTGTTCGCACTGCTGGTGGCCGCGATCCTGTGGAACCTCGGCACCTGGTTCCTCGGCCTGCCGGCGTCGAGCTCGCACACCATGGTCGGCTCGATCATCGGCGTCGGCCTTGCCAACCAATTCATGGCACCTGCCGGCAGCGCCACCAGCGGCGTCGACTGGTCGCAGGCCACCAATGTCGGCGTGACGTTGCTGGTGTCGCCGATCATCGGCTTCTTCGCCGCCGCCATCCTGCTCTACGCGATGAAGCTTCTCGTCCGCAATCCGGCGCTCTACGAGGCGCCGAAAGGCAATGCCCCGCCACCCTGGTGGATCCGCGCGCTGCTGATCTTCACCTGCACCGGCGTCAGCTTCGCGCATGGCTCCAATGACGGACAAAAGGGCATGGGCCTGATCATGCTGATCCTGATCGGCGTGGTGCCGACGGCCTATGCGCTCAACCGCACGCCCGACATCAACTATCTCGAAGCCTACAAGTCGGCTTCGGTCAGCGTGGAGACCGCGCTAGGCAAATATGTGAAGCCCGGTGTCACCGTCGCCGATGCGAAGGATGCCAAGGCTGCCGTGCAGGATGCCGTGCGCACCCGGAGCTGGAGCGACAAGACGACGGTCGCTCTGCAGAGCTACATCCACAACACGACGGCCGAGCTGCAGCCTTACGCTTCGGTCGACAACGTGCCGACAGATCTGGTCAGCAACGCCCGCAACGACATCTATCTGATCGGCGAGGCGCTTAAGCTGATCGACAAGAAGAAGTTGCTGCCGATGGAGGCCGCCGATCTCAAGGCGGTCACCGACTATCACAAAGCCGTCGACAACGCGACGAAATTCATCCCGATATGGGTGAAGGTCGCGGTGGCCCTGGCGCTTGGCCTGGGCACCATGGTCGGCTGGAAACGCATCGTCGTCACGGTCGGCGAGAAGATCGGCAAAAGCCACCTGACCTATGGCCAGGGCGCTGCCGCCGAACTCGTGGCGATGGTCACTATCGGCATGGCCGACCGCCTGGGTCTGCCGGTGTCGACGACCCATGTGCTGTCGTCCGGCGTCGCCGGAACCATGGCTGCCAACGGCTCGGGTCTGCAATGGTCGACGGTGCGCAACCTGCTGCTCGCCTGGGTGCTGACCCTGCCCTGCTCGATCACGCTGGCCTTTGTGCTGTTCGTCGTCTTCCGCCAGGTGTTCTGAGCGGGCGAAGCGACGACACTAACGACGGCGCCACATTGGCGCCGTCTCGTTTTCCGGCGACAGGTTCGCGACGATTTCGGGCGGCAGTCATGAACGACGCATCGCATCTGGCCCTGCTTGCCGTGGACGACCAGCATCCGGCGCCTGGCCTGGTCTGGGCCTGTCACGGCTTGCCAGGCAAACCGCCGGTGGCGCTTGCTCCGCGCGGCATCGCCACAGCACTGGCGATGCCGGAAGGCTGGGTGTGGCTGCATGTCGATCTCGTCGACCAGCGCGCCCATTCCTGGGTCAGCCGTACCTGCGACTTGCCGGCTTCGGCCAACGCGATCCTCGAAGGCCATGAGGACAGCCCCGCGCTGGCGCATGAGGGCGGTGTGGTTCATGGCATTTCGGCCGACCTGCACAGCGAAATCGCGCGTCAGTCGACCACCATCGGCAGATTGCGCTTCGCGGTCTCGGAGCGGCTGCTGGTGACCGGCCGCCGCCATTCGCTGGCAGCGGTCGAGGAGGTGCATGAGGCGCTGGCCGAGGGGCTGCGGCCCGCCACCGCCTTCGAACTGTTCGAGGCGATCGTGCTGGCGTTCTGCGGCGGAACGAGCCTGCGGCTCGCAGCCGCCACCAAGCGGCTCGACGAGGTGGAAGATCATCTGGTGACCGAACGGCTTGCCGACGAAAGGCGGCGGCTGAAAGATGTTCGCCGGCTGGCGGTCTCCCTGCACGGCCCGATCTCGGCGCTGGCGGCACTTTTCCAGGACGAGGACCGGTCGGACTGGAAGCTGTCGGGAGGGGCGCACGAGATCCTGCGCCGGCTTACCACGCGGCTCGAAAGGCTCGACCGCGAAGTCGTCATGGTCAACGACCGTGCGCGGCTGTTGCAGGAGGAGGTCGCCGCCGAGCTCGCGGACGAATCCAACCGCAGCCTGAAGGCGCTGGCGGTGATGAGCGCGCTGCTTTTGCCGGGCTCGCTGATCGTCGGCATGTTCGGCATGAACACCGCCGGGCTGCCGCTCACGCAAACACCGGGCGGCTTCGAGCTGGCGCTGTTGATCGCGGCGGGCGCGACCGGCCTGTTCTACTGGCTCCTGCTGAGAGCCGGCGCCAATCTCAGATTTTGAGCCCGGCCCGGCATTCCGGACCAAGGCGTTTCAGGGCTGACCTTCAGGTCGGATCTTCGCGATGCAGGTCGTGGATGGTGACGCCGTCGGCATTGGTCGGCAGCATCAGCCATTTCTTGTGACGCAGCGTGCGCTCGGTGTCCTCGAGGCCCATCTCCCAATGCTCGCGCATCGAGGTGCCCGAAAACTCGTAGTCCTTGGCGTGGCCCTCATAGCCTTTGTGCTGGTAGATCAGGTGGACGATGTTGACCACGCCGGCGTTGGAATAGTCGGCGATCAACTCCTGCTCGCCGTCCCTAAGCTGCTCCGGCGGCACGCGCTTCAGCGCATCGAGCAGCTTCATCTTCAGCGCATGGATGCGCTCGAAATTGTCGGTGTTCTGCCGCGTACGGCTCGAATACATGATGTCCTTGTGGCGCGACAGCACGTCGGCCATGCCGCGCGGCAGCACGCCGCGGGCGCTGAACAGATCGACCTGGAAGACCAGCGAGGAACGGTCCTCTTCCTGGTCGAGCAGATATTGCAGCGGCGTGTTGGAGACGATGCCGCCATCCCAGTAATACTCGCCCTCGATGCGGATCGAGGGGAAGGCCGGCGGCAGCGCGCCGCTCGCCATGATGTGCTCCGGCTCGATACGCACGTTCTCGGTGTCGAAATAGACGAAGTTACCGGTCCTGACATTGACCGCGCCGACGCTCAGCCGCTTCTTGCCGTCGTTCAGCACGTCGAAATCGATCAGGCTCTCCAGCGTGTCCTTCAACTCGGCGGTGTCGTAGAAGCTGGTGGCGCCTTCCGCTCCCGACAGCTGGAACCAGGGATTGGGATTGCGCGGCTTGAAGAAGCCGGGCTGGCCCATCGTCATCGTCATCAACGACGAGGTCTGGTTGCGGATGTCGCGGTAGATGTCACCTTCGGGCGTGTAGGACCAGATCTTGCGGCCGGAAATCGTCTGCCAGAACTGTTCCAGCCGTTGCAGCCGGCGGCTCGGTTCATTGCCGGCGATGATCGCGGCGTTGATGGCGCCGATTGAGACGCCTGATAGCCAGCTCGGCTCGCAGCCTGCGTCGGCCAGCGCCTGGTAGACCCCTGCCTGATAGGCGCCGAGCGCGCCGCCGCCCTGAAAGACCAGCGCGATACGGTCATACTGCGCCGTGATTTCCTCGATGGTGGCGGCGGCTGCCTTGTTGCGGTTGCGCTCAAGCACCGACTTTCTCCAGCTCGGTTGCGCTGGCAGCGGATCGGCTGTGGTCAGGGAGGTAATCATGCACGACTTCGCCCAGGCCGAGCGTCAGATCGGCCTTGAAGTGAACCGCCGACACGATGTCAAGCACAGGCAGCTTCGCCACGTCGGCCATGACATGAGGCCGCAGATCGAGCGCGGCCGGCGCCGTCCACGCTTCCTTGAGCGTGATATCAGTGAGGTAGTAGCGGACCAGCTCGCAAATGCGCGGCGTGCCGTCGACATGCGGGATAATCTTGATCAGGAAATTGGGGGCGGCGAGCGAAGCGAGCACCTGGTCATGATCAGCCTCACTGTGCTTGTAACCCATCGTGCCGGTGGCGCAGAGCACGCTACCATAGTGCAGCGTGCCGACGATCACCTCGCCTTCATGAACGATCTTGGGATTGGCAAGCTTTTTCGGGAAACCCCACAGTTCACGCCCGCCGGCGATCGGCGCGTCGTCGTCGAGATACATCGAATGGACATAGCCGCCATGCTGGCCCTTGTAGCGCACCGGGATGACCTGGCCGGTCTCGGTGTAGTCGCCGAAACCGGTTGAGTCCGGCATGCGGATGAATTCGTACTTGACCAGCGGCTCGTCGATTTCCAGCGGCGCCGGCACGACGGCTTCGAGCGCCTCGCGTGTCGTGCGGTAGGTGATGATGATGTATTCGCGGTCGAAGAAACGATAAGGACCCGGCGGGAAGGAGGGATTGGTGAGCGGCATCGCATAGGCGCGCTTCACGACATCGGCGATTTCCATCCAGGTGCCCCCAACGGTTCGAAAATGACCCCGCGCGAATGCGCTGGCAAATATGTTGCACGGCACCATGACAATGCCGTGTCACCTCGAAGACGCCTTCTCACGGAGCTGGCAAAGGCCGTCGCGGGGCTGTAATCGAGCCGACATATGGCCGTGGCATTGTCGTGTTGCGTCGCACAAACTATTCTCATCAGTTCCTCCCACCTCTTGCGAGATCTCCCATGGGTTCCCTGTCTTCGAAGAATGCGCTTGTCACCGGCTCGACTAGCGGCATCGGCTTGGCAATCGCCCGCGCCTTTGCCGCCGAGGGCGCCAACGTCACCATCAATGGCCTGGGCGACGCCGCCGCCATCGAGCAGGAGCGCGCCGGCATCGAGAAGGATTTCGGCGTCAAGTGCCGCTACTCCGATGCCAATATGATGGACGGCGCCGCCGTCACCGCCATGGTCCATGACGCCGAAGAGGCATTCGGCAGCCTGGACATCCTGGTCAACAATGCCGGCATCCAGCATGTGGCGCCGATCGAGGCGTTTCCCGACGACAAGTGGGAAGCCATCATCCGCATCAACCTTTTGGCCGCCTTCTACGCCATCAAGGCGGTGGTGCCAGGCATGAAGAGCCGCAAATGGGGCCGCATCATCAACACGGCCTCGGCGCATGCGCTCGTCGCCTCGCCATTCAAGTCGGCCTATGTCTCGGCCAAGCATGGCATATCGGGCCTGACCAAGACGGTGGCGCTGGAAGTCGCGCAGGACGGCATCACCGTCAACGCGATCGCGCCCGGCTATGTCTGGACGCCGCTGGTCGAGAAGCAGATCCCCGACACGATGAAGGCGCGCGGCATGACCGAGGAACAGGTCAAGCACGACGTGCTCTTGGCCGCGCAGCCGACCAAGGAATTCGTCACCGTGGAAGAGCTTGCGGCGCTGACGCTGTTCCTGTGCTCGGATGCAGCCAAGCAGATCACCGGCACGACCTTGCCGATGGACGGCGGCTGGACGGCACAGTAGAGCTGGTCGAGAGATAACGCCTTCAGGCCGACGCCAGGGGCGCCGGCAGGAAGCAGTGCGCGGGCCCATGAAAATCATCCAGCTCTCCGATCCGCATCTGATGGCGCCGGGTGGTCGTCTCCATGGCTCCGATCCGCTCGACCGGCTGGAGGCCTGCCTGGCGGACATCGGCAGGAACCATGCCGATGCCGATCTGGTGGTGATATCAGGCGACCTGACCAATGATGGCGAGCGCGCCGCCTATGCGGCATTGAGGGAGGCGCTGTCGGGGTTCGTGCCGCCTTGCCGGCTGATGCTCGGCAACCACGACGACCGTGCGCTTTTTGTCGAGATGTTCCCACAAACGCCAGCCGAGCGCGGGTTCGTCCAGAGCGTTTTCGATGGCAGCGATGGCCGCCTGATCCTGCTCGATACGCTGGACAGCGGACATGTCGAGGGCAGGCTGTGCCCGGCACGGCTGGACTGGCTGGACGAGAAGTTGCAGGAAGCCCGCGACCGGCCGGTCTTCCTCTTCATGCACCATCCGCCGTTCCGGATCCACATGCCGGTGCTTGACGAGGTCAAGCTCGCCGACGCCGATACCTTCCATGACGTTCTCCTGCGCCACGGCAATGTCGGCCACATCTTTGCCGGCCACGTCCACAGGCTGATCGCCGGCAGCTGGCGCGGCATACCGGTCAGCACGCTGCGCAGCACCAACCATCAGAGCGCCCTCGATTTTTCGGACAGCTGGCGGCTGGGCCACGAGCCACCCGCTTATGCCGTGATCTTAATCGATGCCGATGGAGTGGTCGTCCATTTTCACGATTTTCCTGTTGCCGGATACACCGCCAACAGGAGCAGGACGCCGACCGCTCAACTGTGAGCCCGAGTGGGCCAATGAATTCCGCGATTTGCCGGCTTTCCCGACCTCTTTCCCACCCTGCGGTGGACCCCGGGAAAGTGCCGCAAAAGCACACGGATTTGGACATTAGTCTTGACAGAAATACAGATGTTCAATACCCGTCAGGCAATTGAACAGGCCTGCATTATGGGAGGAATGAGTGGTATGGCTTCCAATGTTTCGTTGACGGGCCTTGCCCGCGACCTCGAGGAACGCGGCAAATCGGGCAAGCCGATCCGCATCGGTCTGATCGGGTCGGGCGAGATGGGAACCGACATCGTCACCCGTGTCGCCCATATGTCGGGCATCGAGATCGGTGCCATCTCCGAACTGAACCTGCCCGCCGCCAGCAAGGCGGTGGACATCGCCTTCCAGGAAACCGGCCATGCGCGCGAAGTTTCGAACGCTTCGACGATGACGGCTGCCATGGAGGCCGGCAAGGTGGCGGTGACCAACGACGCCAGCCTGGTCATCAACAACGATCTTATCGACGTCGTCATCGATGCGACCGGTGTTCCCGCCGTCGGCGCAGAGATCGGTTTGCGCGCCATGGAGCATGGCAAGCATCTGGTGATGATGAATGTCGAGGCCGACGTCACCATCGGCGCTTATCTCAAGAGCGAGGCCGACCGGCTCGGCGTCACCTATTCGCTGGGCGCCGGCGACGAGCCGTCCTCCTGCATGGAGCTGATCGAATTCGTTTCGGCCATGGGCCACCCGATCGTCGCCGCCGGCAAGGGCAAGAACAACCCGCTCAACATCGACGCCACGCCGCCCGCCTATGAGGAAGAGGCCAGGCGCCGGCACATGAATGTGCGCATGCTGGTCGAGTTCGTCGACGGTTCCAAGACCATGGTCGAGATGGCGGCGATCGCCAACGCCACCGGCCTGGTGCCCGACAGGGCCGGCATGCATGGCCCGGCCGCGACGCTCGGCGAATTGAACAAGGTGCTGGTGCCGCAGAAGGACGGCGGCGTGTTGTCCAGGGTCGGCGTCGTCGACTATTCGATCGGCAAGGGTGTCGCGCCCGGCGTCTTCGTCGTCGCCGACATGTCGCATCCGCGCATCTCGGAACGCATGGAAGATTTGAAGATGGGCAAGGGTCCGTACTTCACCTTCCACCGCCCCTATCACCTGACGTCGCTCGAAGTGCCGCTGACCTGCGCCCGCGTCGTGCTCTACGGCAAGGCCGACATGGTGCCGCTGGCAAAGCCGGTGGCCGAAGTCTGCGCGGTGGCCAAGAAAGACATGCAGCCGGGCGAAAAGCTCGATGCGATCGGCGAATATTGCTATCGCGCCTGGATCATGACGGCGCCGGAAGCGCATGCCGCCAGGGCCATTCCCTGCGGCCTGCTGCAGGGCGGTTCGGTGACGGCGCCGATCAAGAAGGGCGAACTCATCACCTACGCCAATGCCGCCCCGGCAGCGGGCTCCAAGATCGCCGAATTGCGCGCCCGCCAGGACAAGCTCGTCTACGGAACGGTGGAGGCCTGATCATGGCCGGAGCCAGCAAAGCCGTCGCGGACAGCCGCGCCAACCTGCCCTTCGTCTATCGCCAATACAGCGCCGAGCAACTGAAGCAGGTGCTCTACAAGATGTACCTCATCCGCCGCTTCGAAGAGGGCGCGGAGGAAAGCTACACGCGGGGCTTCATCCACGGCACCATGCATCTGTCGATCGGCCAGGAGGCCAGCGCCATGGGCATATGCATGCCGCTTGGCGAGGATGACCAGATCACCTCGACCCATCGCGGCCACGGCCATTGCATCGCCAAAGGCGCCGAGGTCAAGCGCATGTTCGCCGAGTTCTTCGGCAAGACCACCGGCTACTGCAAGGGCCGTGGCGGTTCGATGCACATTGCCGATGTCGCCAAGGGCAATCTCGGCGCCAACGGCATTGTCGGCGGCGGCATTCCGATCGCCGTCGGTGCCGCGCTCTCCTCCAAGATGATGAAGACCGGCAAGGTCGTGGTCTCCTTCTTCGGCGACGGCGCCAACAATGAAGGCGCCTTCCACGAGGCGCTCAACATGGCGGCGGTCTGGAAGTTGCCGGTGATTTTCGTCTGCGAGAACAATGGCTACGGCATGTCGACGTCGACGGCCCGCTCCACCGCTGTCAAGAACATCGCCGACCGCGCCGCCGCGTATTCGATGCCGGGCGTCATCGTCAACGGCAACATCTTCTCCGAGGTTGCCGAGGCTTCGTACAAGGCGGTCGAGCGGGCACGTGCGGGCGAGGGGCCGACGCTGATCGAATCCAAGACCTATCGCCATCGCGGCCATTCCAAGAGCGACCGCAATCGCTACCGAACCAAGGAGGAGATCGAGGACTGGATGTCCAACCGCGATCCGATCACGCTCTTCGAGACCGACCTGCGGGAATTCGGTTTCATCGACGACAAGGGCATCGAGGCCATCCGCGAGGCGGTGGTGCGGGAGATCGCCGACGGCATCGAGTTCGCCAAGGCGAGCCCTTCGCCCGACGTCAGCGAGACCGGAGATTACGTGTATACGGAGCAGGCGTGATGGACGCGATGGTGCGTGAACTGAGCTACGCCCAGGCGATCCAGGAGGCCATGGCGATTGCCATGGACATGGACGACCGCGTCTTCCTGATGGGCGAGGATATCGGCGTCTACGGCGGCGCCTTCCAGGTGACCGGCGACCTGGTCGAGCGCTATGGCGCTGAGCGGGTGCTGGACACACCGATCTCTGAACTGGGCGGTGCGGGCGTTGCTGTCGGCGCCGCGCTAACCGGCATGCGGCCGATCTTCGAATTCCAGTTTTCCGATTTCGCCACGCTCGCCATGGAGCAGATCGTCAACCAGGCCGCGAAGATGCGCTTCATGCTGGGCGGCGAGGTTTCAGTGCCGGTGGTGATGCGGTTTCCCGCCGGCTCCGGCACGGGTGCGGCGGCGCAGCACAGCCAGAGCCTGGAAGCCTGGCTCGGCCATGTGCCAGGTCTGAAGGTCATCCAGCCGGCGACACCCTATGATGCCAAGGGCATGCTTCTGGCTGCCGTCGCCGATCCCGATCCGGTGATGATCTTCGAGCACAAGCTGCTCTACAAGATGAAGGGGCCGGTGCCGGAAGGCTACTACACCGTGCCGATCGGCAGGGCCGACATCCGCCGCGAGGGCCGCGACCTCACGATCGTCGCCACCTCGATCATGGTGCAGAAGGCGCTCGACGCCGCCGCCACGCTGGAGGCCGAAGGCATCGACGTCGAAGTCGTCGATCTCCGGACCATCCGGCCGATGGACAAGCAGACGGTCATCGATAGCGTCAAGAAGACGTCGCGGCTGATGTGCGTCTATGAAGCAGTCAAAACGCTGGGCATCGGCGCCGAGGTCAGCGCCATGATCGCCGAGAGCGAGGCGTTCGACTACCTCGACGCTCCGATCGTGCGGCTGGGTGGCGCGGAAACGCCAATCCCGTACAATCCGGAGCTGGAAAAGGCCACGGTGCCGCAAGTTCCCGACATCATCACCGCCGCGCGCGACCTCGTGAAAGGGGTTCGCTGAGACATGCCGACCGAAGTCATTCTTCCCAAGGTCGACATGGACATGGCGACCGGACAGATCTCGCGCTGGTTCGCCGAGGAAGGCGCGCACGTCAAGAAGGGCGACGTGCTGTTCGAGATCGAGACCGACAAGGCGGCGATGGAAATCGATGCACCGGCCAGTGGCGTGTTGCGCGACGTGACGGGCAAGGAAGGTGTCGACATTCCGGTCGGCGCGCCGGTTGCGTGGATCTATGCGGAGAATGAGACGTATGGGGACAAGGCGCCAATCTTCCCCCTCGCGGGGGAGATGTCGGCGGAGCCGACAGAAGGGGGCGCTGTCCCGCCAACGCCTCATTCCGTCACGCCCCCCTCTGCCCTGCCGGGTGTCTCCCCCACAGGCGGGGAGATTGGCCAGTCGCCGTCGGGCGGACGCGCGACACCGCTGGCTCGCCGTCTGGCGCGCGAGGCGGGCCTCACCCTTTCAGCCATATCCGGCACCGGCCCGTATGGCCGGGTGGTGAAAGCAGACGTGGATGCCGCGATCGCCGGCGGTGGTGCCAAGGCAGCGCCCGCCGCCAAGGCTCCGGCTGGCGCACCAGCCGCCGCGCCGGCGGTGAAGCCAATGTCGGACGACCAGGTGCTGAAGCTGTTCGAGGAAGGCTCCTACGAACTCATTCCGCATGACAACATGCGCAAGACCATCGCGCGGCGCCTGGTCGAAGCCAAAACCACCATCCCGCATTTCTACCTGACGCTCGACTGCGAACTCGATGCGCTGCTGGCCCTGCGCACGCAACTCAATGCCGCCGCGCCGGTGAAGAAGACCGACAAGGGTGAGGCGCCTGCCTACAAGCTGTCGGTCAACGACATGGTGATCAAGGCGATGGCCATGGCGCTAAAGGCGGTGCCGGATGCCAATGCCTCGTGGACCGAGAGCGCCATGGTCAAGCACAAGCATGCCGATGTCGGCGTTGCCGTGTCGATCCCCGGTGGCCTGATCACGCCGATCATCCGGCATGCGGACGAAAAGACGCTGTCCGTCATCTCCAACGAGATGAAGGATTTGGCCAGCCGCGCCCGCAGCCGCAAGCTGAAGCCCGAGGAGTATCAGGGTGGTACGACGGCGGTCTCCAATCTCGGCATGTTCGGCATCAAGGATTTTGCCGCGGTGATCAACCCGCCGCATGCGACGATCCTGGCGGTCGGCGCCGGCGAGGAGCGGGCGGAGGTCAAGAACGGCGAGATCAAAATAGCCACGGTGATGTCGGTGACGCTGTCGACCGATCATCGCGCCGTCGACGGAGCCCTGGGGGCCGAACTGCTGGTCGCCTTCAAGAAGCTGATCGAAAATCCGATGGGCATGCTGGTCTAGCACCGATCCCCGGGTTGCTTTATCTGATGACCTCTCGCCCAGATTCCTCCCGGCGGAGCCTTACACAAAGCGCCTGTTGGGCGTCGACGTGCCTCTCGCGCGAGAAGGCGGCCTGATCTCATCTTGATCCAAGCCTTGATGCGCTGTGTCATCCACCAGTCATATGCGCCGTGCAGGGAGGAAGAGACGGGGTGCTGGTCAGGGGCCAGACCGGTCATGCACAGACAGGACAGGAGGTCTCATGAAGACGCTATTCATCAAGCTGTTGGCCAGCCAACTGGCGCTCGCGGCAACTTTGTTCGCCTGCGTGGCAAATGCCGAAACACTGACGCTCTACACATCCCAGCCGGAAGCGGACGCGGCCAAGACCGTGGATGCCTTCAAGAAGGCGCAGCCCGGCATCGACGTCACCATCTATCGCTCCGGAACCAGCGACATCCTGACCAAGATGGCGGCCGAGTTCGCCGCAGGCAGCCCGCAGCCCGACGTGCTGCTCATCGCCGACGCGGTCTCGATGGAACTGCTGAAGAAGGACGACAGGCTGATGGCCTATCCCAAGGCCAAGCTCGACGGGGTCGACGCGGATGCCTATGATGCCGACAAGACTTATTTCGGCAGCAAGCTGATCACCACCGGCATCGTCTACAACACCGCCGCCGCCGAAAAGCCGCAGCATTGGGCCGATCTCGCCAAGCCGGCCTATGCCGATGGCCTGGTCATGCCAAGCCCGCTCTATTCGGGTGCGGCCGCCTACCTGCTTTCGGGCTTCGCCGGCGATACCAACTATGGCTGGGATTTCTTCCAGAAGCTGAAGACCAACAATACCGTCAGCGTGCGCGGCAATGGCGCGGTGCTGAAGTCGGTGGCTTCGGGCGAGAAGCCCTATGGCATCCTCGTCGATTTCATGGCGATGAACGCCAAGAAGAAGGGCTCGCCGGTCGAGTTCGTGTTCCCCAGCGAAGGCGTGCCTGCCGTGACCGAGCCGGTCGCCATCATGAAGACCGCCAAGAACGTCGATGGCGCCAAGAAGTTCGTCGACTTCATTCTGTCCGATGAGGGCCAGAAGCTGGCGCTGTCTATGGGCTACCTGCCGGCACGCGCCTCGGTCGGCCGTCCCGACTGGCTGCCGGAAGGCGTCAAGGTCAAGGTGATGAAGTTCGACACCAAGGCGATCGTCGCCAAGACCGACGCCGACAAGGCGAAATTCCAGGAACTGTTCGGCGGCTGAACCGTCAATCGCGGCGGGGTGCCGGCAGCGGCATCCCGCTCGCTTCGCCAGAGCAATTCCAGGAAAAGTGCGAAGCGTTTTCCGTCCGGAATTGCGCCGAAAATGAACCGCACCCGGTCGCATTGACCCCAGGAAACGCAATCATGCCGACACGCATCAGGGAAAGCCGTGGCCAGGAAATGGTCCTGACGGTGGCGGCGACCGTCGTCATCGTCCTGCTTTCGATGTTGCCCATGCTGCGCCTCGTCAAGGAGATCGTGGCGCCCGGCGGTACCTTGTCGACCGCGGCCGTGGAAGCCGGGCTGAGAAGCCCGGCAACCTGGATCGCGACGTGGCACACGCTGGTCGTCGGCATTGGCGGCACGCTTCTGGCGGTGCTTTCGGGAACACTGGTGGCCGTGCTCGTCTCGCTGACCGACATACGCTGCCGAAGCGCCCTGGTGTTCTGCTACGTCATGCCGCTGATGATCGCGCCGCAGGTGACGGCGCTAGCCTGGCTGCAACTGTTTGGTCCGGCGAGCCCGTTCCTCAAGCTTTTCGGGGCGGCTCCCCCGCTCGGCACGAAGAACCCGCTCTATTCGACCTCGGGCATCATCCTGCTGCTTGGCGTACAGTACGGGCCGCTGGTCTTCCTGCTGGTGCGGGCCGGCTTGCGCAAGCTGCCGCGCGAACTGGTCGAAGCCGCACGTGCCGGCGGTGCAAACTGGTTCACCGTACTGGCTACCATCGTGCTGCCCTTGATGACGCCCTCCATCATGGCGGCGGCAGCACTTGCCTTCGTCTCCTGCGTCGGCAATTTCGGCATTCCGGCCTTTCTCGGCATTCCCGCCAACTACCTGGTGCTGCCGACGCTCATCTATCAAAAGCTGGCCGGCGGCGGTCCGGCGGTGCTCGGCGAGACCGCGTTCCTGTCCGTGCTGATCGGCATCATCGCCATGGCCGGCATCCTCGCCCAGGAGGTGATGAGCCGCCGCCGCGACTACCGCATCTCTTCGACAGCGCTGCCGGCCGAACCTTATGAACTGGGCCGCTGGCGGCCGGTCGTCCAGGCCGGCATGTGGCTGCTCATCGTATTGGTGCTGGTCCTGCCGCTCTTAGGGCTGGTATTGACCTCGCTGCTGCCGGGCTACGGCATTGCGCTCACCGCCAAGACGGCGACGCTCGACAATTACCGTTTCGTGCTGTTCGAGCATGATGCCGCCACCCGCGCCTTCTTCAACAGTTTCTGGCTGTCGATTGCTGCAGCGTTCGTCGCCGTCATCGTTGCCGTGCCGGTTGGCTATCTCATCGCCTGGGGCAAGCAGCGCTGGGTGCGGCTGCTCAATCTCTCGGTCGAACTGCCCTACGCCTTGCCCGGCGTTGTGCTGGCGATCGCTTCGCTTCTCTTGTTCCTGCGGCCGATCCCGCTGACCGGCATCCAGCTCTACAACACTGTCTGGATCATCCTCTATGCCTATCTCGCCCGCTTCCTGGTGCTGGCGCTGCGGCCGACCATCAGCGGCTATCACCAGATCGACCGGGCACTGGAGGAGGCAGCGCAGGTGGCGGGCGCCGGCCTGTTCACGCGCATGCGCACCATCCTCTTTCCGCTGGTCGCGCCGGCTGCGGTCGCCGGTGGCCTTTTGATCTTCATGACGGCGCTCAGTGAACTCACGGTCTCGGCATTGTTGTGGTCCTCGGGTTCGGAGACCATCGGCGTGGTGATGTTTTCCTTCGAGCAGGGCGGCGATTCCAACTACGCGGCGGCGATGTCCGTCATCACGGTCGCGGTTAGCTTCGTGCTGATGCTGGTGACCAACCTGCTTGCCCCTCATCTTCCGAGCGGAGTTCTGCCATGGCGCGACTGACCCTGGACCACGTGACCAAGAGCTTCGCCGATTTCGATGCCGTGAAGGATGTCTCGATCGACGTCGGCGACGGCGAGTTTCTGGCGGTGCTCGGACCTTCCGGCTGCGGCAAGACGACGTTGCTGCGGCTGATCGCCGGTTTCGAGAAAGTGACCTCGGGCGAAATCCGCATCGGCGGCGATGTCGTTTCGAACAGCGGCGGCAGCATCGCGCCGGAAAAGCGGCGCGTCGGCATCGTCTTCCAGAATTACGCCCTGTGGCCGCACATGAGTGTCGCCGAGAACATCGGCTATTCGCTGAAGGTGGCCAAACTCGACAAGGCGGTTGCGCGCCAAAAAGTGGAAGACGCGCTTGCCTTGGTCAATCTGCAGGGCCTGGGTGAGCGCAGGCCCGCCAATCTTTCCGGCGGCCAACGCCAGCGCGTGGCATTGGCGCGTTGCCTGGTGGCGGCACCCTCGCTGGTGCTGTTCGACGAGCCGCTCGCCAATCTAGACGTGCATCTCAGGGCCTCGATGGAGGACGAGTTCGCCGCCTTCCACAAGCGCACGGGCACGACCATCGTCTACATTACCCATGACCAGACCGAGGCGATGGCGCTGGCCGACCGCATCGCGGTGATGGATCGTGGACTCCTGGCGCAGCTTGCGAGGCCGCGCGACCTCTATCATGAGCCGGCAAATGAAATGGTCGCTTCCTTCATTTCGCAAGGCATCCTGCTGCCGGCGGAGGTGCTGACGGGCGAGGAAAGCGGCTATTGCAAGGTCCGGGTACTCGGAAGCGAGCTGGTGGTCCGCTGCCGGCGTGGCGAGCGGCCGCGCGCCGGCGCCAGGATCTGCTGCCGCTCCGCCGACATCGAGATTTCGGCCGATGCCTCGGGCTTCGACGGTCTCGTCAAGCGGGCGGTCTACCAAGGCGGAGCGGCGCGCATCGAATTCACGCCCAAGGCCGGTCCCGACCTCACCTTGCATTTCGAACAGCCCGATCCGGTTGTGCTGGAGAACGGGGCGCAAGCGCGCCTGCGCATAAAATCCGGCTGGCTGATCCCGGCGGCGGGAGCAGCCTCGTGATGAGTGAACCTGCTTGGCGGTTTCGGCGAAAAGGGTGGCACCCGCCCTCGCCGTGAGCAGCGGCAATGATCGCATCCTGCTCGATGTCGTGCCGACGCCTCGCTAACACGGCCCTGCCCGTGGTGATCCAGATCACCAACCTGTCAGCGGCCAAATTGCGCCAATCCAATGCTTATGCTTGAAGCCGCCGCTATTTCATTCCACATCGGTCAGTATGAAGGGCGAGACAGGAGAGCGGCGTCGGAATTTGCTGTGGGATATCCCCGCATCGCTGATCCTGCATGCGCTTGTCGCGGGGCTCCTGATCTATGGCCTGCCCACGCCTCGCCAACAGCCGCAGGAGGAGGAACCGGTCAATGTCGCGCTCGTGCCCCCGCCCGAGCAGCCAAAACCGAAACCGGCCCCTGTACCGTCCCCTAAGCCACCGGAACCGCGGGTTGAAAAACCGCCTGAGCAGAAAGTTGAAAAGCCGGCTCCGCAACCTCGGAAGCCTCCGCCAATCGAGGTGCTGAAGCCTGTTTTTCAGTTCGGCGACAAGGATGCGGGGCCCCGGAAATCCTTGGATGGGGCCAGCGCTCAAGACAGTTCGCCGTCGCCGACCAAGGATGAGGAATCGAAGCCGCCGGTCGTGCAGAAGCCTGCTGAGACCCAATCCGACGTGCCGGCAGGGACCGAGAAGCCGGCGGATTTAGCTGAGGCCGGCGAAAAGCCGGTAGCCGACGCGAAGGATACCCAGCCCGCGCAGGACAAGCAGGCAACTCTGACCCAGGACGCAGATAAGCAGCAGGACGCCAAACAACAGGCGGGAGTGCAGGACGCCGCCAAGCAGACAGGCGCGGCACCAACGCCGCTGGCCACAGACGGGGGCGGTGAGGTCGAGCTTCCAATGTCGGCTGCGAAGCCGGAGCCTAAACCGACAAATACACCGAAGCCCAGTTCTTCAAAGGTTGCGAAGTCCCGAAATGGGGGCGCCGGAAGCCCAGGTTCCACTGATGTAGCCAGCGCCGCATCGCGCAGGTATTCAGGCCTTCCGGGCGTTCGCAGGCTTTACTCGCAGGGCGCTACGGGTGACGCGCTGGCCACGACCTCGATGGGTGACGTGCCTCGCGGTCAACGTGGGGCCAAACTTTGCGCCAGCGCGTTGCAGCAGCAATTGCTGGACGCCTCCTATTTTCCCATCTTGATTCCAAGTGTTCCGCTGAAGGCCGGCAATGTTCTTGACGCCCCTGACGTTGCTTTCCGTACCTCAACCACGTGGTTCCATCTGGGCTTCCGCTGCGAGGTCGACAGCGACGCGACCAGGGTCTTGTCCTTCGACTTCCGTGTCGGAGCTGTGATTCCGCCTGGCGAATGGGCGCGCCTTGGACTACCCGCTCGCTAGGCCGATACATCCAGCCCGGACAATTGCCGGCTAACTTCATGCCAGTCGGCGCAGATGAAATCGGCACCGGCGGCCGTCAGCCGTGCGGCATGTTCCGCATAAGTATGTCCGCCACCGATATAGCCGATCGCGGTCATGCCGGCGGCAACCGCGCCCTCGATGCCGAAAGGTGAATCCTCGATGACAATGCAGTCCGCCGGGTTGGCCCCCATCTTCGCAGCGGCGAACAGGAAAATATCAGGCGCCGGCTTGCCGTTCTTGACCATCGAGGAGCTGTAGATCGCATCGCCGAAGAACCGCGCCAGTCCGGTGATGGCCAGGCTGTGGTCGATGCGCTCGACGGAGGACGACGAGGCAACGCAACTGCCGCCCTCGAGCGTTTCCAGGAATGCGGTGATTCCCGGTGTCGGCTTCAATTCCTGCGAAAACAGGGCTTTAGTCTCGGCCCAGATATCGCCATCGGCCGTCGCGGGAAACTGATGGCCGGTCAATTCCTTGATCCTGACGATGATGTCGGCCTGCTTCATGCCGACGCACTGGGCGATGATACCGCCGTGAACGCCCGGCATGCCATGCTTATCGTAGACACGTTCATAGGCCTTGGCGGCCAGTGGCTCGCTGTCAACGAGAACGCCGTCGCAATCGAAAATGATCAGTCTTGACGGCGCCACGCGTTTCTCCCGGCCTCTGTCAGAATTGGCACATCGCTATCGACAAAAAGTCAAATGTTCAATAGCGGGCACTCGCGGCCTCTCGAATAGGGGGCAATAGAGGCCAATTCAAAGCTGGCGCAAGGCATCGCTAGCGCGGGAGGACCCCAGCGCTCGTTGCATGGCCTGCCGCGACTGCGCGCGGTCGGGCGTGATCCAGTTCGGTTCCGCGCCCAGGAAGCGGTCGAGGAAAGCCACGGCATAGGCCGGCATTTCGGTGACGTTTTCGCGATAGGACCACCAGGTGCGCAGGTCGTCGGCGCATTTGTCGATGCTAGGCGCTGAACCGAACTCCTGCTCGTAAATGGCCGAAATCACCGAGACGCAGTAGTTGGTGTAGAGAAAGCCTTCCGGCCAGAAGCGGATGATGTCCAGCGTGCCGGCATTCTGATCCGTTTCGATGAGGTGGCTAAGGCCGGAGATCTCCCTGGCCGGCGCCTGCTTGATCAGTTCGCGCAGCACGAGGCCGGCGGCAAAGACGATGAAATCGGCGCGGTCGATCGTGGCGAAGCGCTTCTGCGCTTCCATCACCTCGACCCAGTCGAGAAAAGCCCGGGTCAGCTTCGCCTCGTCGATTTCGAAGCGTACGCCGAATGTGTCCGAAACCACCTTGGCGCTGCCGCGGAAGGTGGCCCGGAACCATCGCAACTGCCGAAGCCGGTGGCGCAGATCGGGCATGAGGGCCAGTTCATCCCTGAAGGGCAGTTCCATTTCCTGTATCCCGTTTCCTCACAGGCTAGCACAGTCGTGCCCCCGCCGAAATCGCGCGGCGGCCCTGTGGATGACCGTGGCTGAGGCCAATATCATACATATTGACATTCGCGGAAACAAATGTTCTCACTTTGTTGTTGTCGCGTGCCGGTCCAAGGTGCGCCTCGACTAAGGCTTCGGGAGGAGAACCGAATGGCGATTTGGCAGTGGGGACTGCTCCTGCTGGTTATTGTGTGGGCGTTGCAGTCGCTCGGCGTCTGGCTGCAGATGCGGCACTATTCGGATGTCTTTCGGGGCGTCACCGATCAGTACAAGGATGGCTTCGTCGGCGCTGGCAATTTTCGCGGCCGATTTGCCAAGGGAACAATCGCGCTGGTCGTGGTTACGCCCGACCTGATCGTGCGCCGCATGATGGTGATGAGCGGCCGTTCCGTGTTCACCAAATTCAAGCGACATGAAGAATTCGAGGGTGTCCCCCTCGATCGACTCCGGTCCAACCCTGCGATCATGGGGGAGGGGGAACCCGGTGTGGCCGAGGCCGTGAAGCGGGCGATCGAACAGATCGACAAAGCACGATCGGAGCCGGGGAAGAAGCCGGGCCTGGCCGGCTTGAATGTAGCAAGGGCCTAGAGTCGGATGATTTCCAGGTCAAATCGACCTGAAATCTGAATCCGCCTCTGGATCAAAGGGATAGAGGAGGCCGTGCGCCGACTGGGATCAACCGGCGGGCCGGCATAAGGAGGAGAAATGTCTGTATTTTCGTTGTTGGCGCAGCATGCCGACATGGCCGTGCATAACCTACATATCGCGGGTGCCATGGTTTCGGACGCTGCATTGCATGGCAGGCTCGCCGTCGAGCATGCTTCCGATCATCTCGTGATCCTTGCGCAGGCGCAGACCGACGGGGCGCCGGTTACCGCCGAGCAGCTGAAGGAACAGCTGAAAAATGTGCAGCAGGAAGAGCAGCTTGGCTGGCTCACTGCCATCGGCAAGTACTTCATCGGCATCTTCCAGAAGGGCGGCGAGGTTTTCGCCGGCTTTGTCACCGGCATCATCCCGACACTTGTCGTGCTGATGACAGCCTTCTACGCCGTCACCGAACTGGTCGGCGAAGAGCGTGTCCACGGCCTGGCGCGTGGTGCTGGCCGCATCGCGCTGACCCGCTATACCGTGCTACCGCTGCTGGCGGTGTTTTTCCTCACCAACCCGATGGCCTACACCTTCGGGTCGTTCCTGGAAGAGAAGCACAAGCCCGCCTTCTACGACGCGGCCGTGTCCTACGTGCATCCGCCGCTCGGCCTCTTCCCGCACATCAACCCTGGCGAATATTTCGTCTGGGGAGGCATGCTCGTTGCCTTGCTCGATCTCGAGAAGCGGGGCGTTGTCGTCGCCGGTTACCACGTCAAGGTGGCGATCTGGTACGCGATCGTTGGTCTCGTCGTGATCCTGCTCAAGGGCATGCTGACCGAGCGCATCACAGCCATCATGGCACGCCGCCAGGGCGTTGAACTGTAAGGGCGGGGAGGACATTATGACCAAGACATACAAAGCCGTAAAAGTCTCCCGGGGTTCCACCGGCTGGGGCGGCCCGCTCGTCATCGAGCCGACCGCGCAGCGCGACAAGGTCGTCTCCGTCACCGGTGGCGGGATCCATCCCGTGGCCCAGCTCATCGCCGACATGACCGGCGCCACAGCCGTAGACGGTTTCAAGGCGCCGCCGGTGGAAGGCGAGATGGCGGTTGTCGTCGTCGATTGCGGTGGCACCGCGCGATGCGGCGTCTATCCGCGCAAGCGTATCCCGACCGTCAACCTGACGCCGGTCGGCCAGGCTGGGCCGCTCGCCCAGTTCATCACCGAGGATATCTATGTTTCGGGCGTGAAACCGGCCAATGTCACAATGGCGGACGGTTCCGAGGCGGTCACAACTGCAGGGGGAGCAGCGTCGATGAGCTCAAACAACAGCACTGCGACGCCGACGGCGCTGCCCAGCGAGGGTGGCTTGATCGGGTTCATCAGCACGATTGGCCGCGTCATGGGTCGTGTCGTCGGCATTTTCTTCAATGCCGGCCGCCGGACCATCGACCAGGTCGTCCGCAACGTGCTGCCGTTCATGGCCTTCGTGACCATGCTTATCGGCCTGATCCTGTACACCGGCATCGGCGACGTGCTGGCGCAGCCGATGGGACCGCTGGCCAACAACATCGTCGGCCTGCTGGTCATCTCGGCCATCTGCGGCCTGCCGTTCCTGTCGCCCATCCTGGGGCCAGGCGCCGTCATCGCGCAGGTCATCGGCGTCGCCATTATCGGCCCGCAGATCGCCAACGGCACGATTTCGCCGGCAATGGCGCTGCCGGCGCTGTTTGCCTACAACACCCAAGTCGGCTGCGACTTCGTTCCTGTCGGCCTTGCACTGGGTGAAGCCAAGCCGAAAACCATCGAAATCGGCGTGCCGGCGGTGCTCATCAGCCGCCAGATCATGGGTCCGGTCTCGGTGCTGATCGCCTGGATCGTCTCCCTGATCGTGTTCTAGACACCAGAAATAACGAGGTTCGCCATATGTCGGTTCTTCTCAAGACACGGGTCACGGCAATAGGACCCGAAGTGGCGGACCTCGCCGAGGGCGGCGTGGTCATCCTGTTCGCGGATGGCTCGCCACCGGAGCTTGCCGAGGTTTCCGTGCTCCACAAGACGGAGATCGGACCCAGCGACGGCGCGCCTGAAAAGGGCGCGTCGATCACCCTTGGCCCGGTTTCGGCCGTTATAACCGCCGTCGGCTCCAGCGCCTGGAGCAAGGTCCTCGAGATGGGCCACGTCGTCATCTCGTTCAATGGCGCCAGTGAGGCCGAAAGGCCGGGCGAGATCTGTGCATCGCAGGTTGATACGCAAGCGCTCGTGGCCGCCCTGAAAACAGACGCGATCATCACCATCGCCGCCTGAAAGCATTCGCGCCCCAGCCGGTCTGGCTTTGGCGCCCAAAAAAGCAGAGTATTTGCCATGGAACGCTCGACCATCGTCAGAGTGCATGAAGGTTTGCACGCCCGTCCCGCCACGCGCTTCGTCAAGCTCGCCAAGGCTTTCGAATCCGACGTCGAACTGGTCAAGGACGGCAAGGCGGTCAGCGCCAAGAGCTCGGTCAAGCTGATGCTGTTGGCGGTCAAGGAAAACCAGGAAGTCACCGTGCGGGCGAACGGCGCCGATGCCATCGAGGCGATCGAGGCGCTGATCGGCTATCTCGAGAACCCCAAGGCGGGTCTCGACGACGACGAAGCCCACGCCCCGGCGAATGACGCAGGCAAGGAAGCGGCGCCTGCGTCCCAATCCGCGCCGGCGGCATCAGCCGAAGCGAATGGTTTGCGTGGTGTCGCCGCAAGCGAGGGCGTTGCCGTCGGGCCGGCATTCGCGCATTTCCCGCCTGACATCGCCGGACGGGGCCGCATGTTGCAAGCCGATGAGATCGCCGGCGAAATCGACAGGTTCCGCGCCGCTGTCGCCGCTGTCCAGGCGCGTATGGATCGGGCGCTGGCGCAGGATAGTCTGTCGGCCGGTGACCGGGGCATCGTGGCGGCGCTCAGGGATATCGCGGCCGACGACAGCCTGACCGGCGAGGCCGAGAAGGCGATCAAGGGCGGCAATGACGCCGTCTCGGCCATGATCACCGCCGCTTCCACCATCGCCGCCGATTTCAGCGCCGTCGACGATCATTACCTCAATGCGCGGGCGGACGATGTCCATGCGGTCGGACGGCAGATCTGCCTGGCGCTGCTGGGCCAAGACGACGTCAGCCTCGAAAATATTTCGCAAGGTGCGATCCTGATCGCCGACGACATCGGCGCCTGGGACCTGGCGCGTGCGCCGCTGAAACGCATCGGTGGCGTGGTGTGCGGCCATGGCGGCGCCACTTCGCACATCGCCATCATCGCTCGCTCGCATGGCATTCCGGCGGTACTGGGCCTTGGCGACCGGATCAATGCCTTGCGCACGGCGCAAGAAGTAGCGCTCGACGGCAATACCGGCCAGGTGATCATCGATCCCGATGCGGCGACACGCGCCGATTTCGCCAGCCGGGTCGAAGCGGCGGCGAAGGAACGTGCCGGCCTGGCCGCCTTCAAGACGGTGACGCCGAAGCTGGCGGACGGCAAGCTGATCGAAGTCGCGGCCAATATAGGCTCGCTCGAGGAGATCGAGGCGGCGCAGGAAGCCGGCGCAATGGGTGTCGGCCTGTTCCGCACCGAGCTCCTGTTCATGCGTCACATGCACCTGCCGTCGGAAGACATGCAGGCCGAGACCTATGCGGCGCTGGCCAAGGCCTTCGCGCCTTATCCGGTCATCGTGCGCACGCTCGACATCGGCGGCGACAAGCCGATTGCCGGCATCGAGTTTCCCGACGAGGAAAATCCGTTCCTCGGCTGGCGCGGCATCCGCATGTGCCTCGACCGGCCCGATATCTTCAAGCGCCAACTCAGGGCGCTGCTAAGGGCCGCCGTACACGGCAACATCAAGGTGATGCTGCCGATGGTTTCCGATCTTGGCGAGGTGCGGCAGACGCGTGTTCTTGTCGACGAATGCGCCGCCGAACTCCAGGCCGAAGGCGTGCCGCACGCGACGTTCGATCTCGGCGTGATGATCGAAACCCCGGCTGCGGTGCTGATCGCTCCGGCACTGGCCAAGGAGGTGGCTTTCTTCTCGATAGGCACCAACGACCTGACCCAGTACATCATGGCCGCCGACCGGCTCAACCCGACCGTTGCGAAGCTCAACGACGTCACCAATCCAGCCGTCATGTCTGCGATCGAACTGACGGCCAGGGCCGGCGTCGCCGCCGGTATCATGGTGGGCATGTGCGGCGAGGCGGCGGGCCGGCCGGATCTCATCCCCGCCTTCCTGGAGATGGGTCTCACCGAACTGTCGATGAGCCCGGCCTCGATTCAGCGCGTCAAGAAGACGATCACGGCGATGGCGACCGGGGAGTAGCCCTGCGGCCGCTCTGTTTTCTGGAACTGCGCCAGGAGGCCTTATGGCAAATGCGCAAGCAAGGTGGCGAAGACAGGTGTCAATTCATCGGCCGGGCTCGTTTTGGCGCAGGCCTGGATGATGCGGTCGCGGCGGATATCGGCGGCCAGGATCGCGATTTCCAGCATGTCGGGCTCCGGCGCGTCGTTGCGGCCGTTTGTCGCCAGCCCGCAGGCCAGGACGACCGGCGCCAGGCAGCTTATGTCGAGCGCCCTATCACTCATTGCCGTCGCTTCCGGGGCGGTGTCATCAAAACGGATCGGGCGATGGCCGAGGCACTCGATCAGCAACGCCGAACACGTCGCCGCGATCGCCTGCAGTCCAGCACCAGGCGCGGCCAGCGCAGCCAACAGATCGCCATGGCGCCTGCGCATGGCCGCGTGGACGGCGGCGAACCCGGCTTCATGGATACGGGCATGGTCGATCTTCAGCCCGGCAAGCACCGCCTTGGTCAGATAATACATGTCGCGCCGGAACAGGCGCTCGGCGCTCAATTGCTGGTCTTCGTCCCCTGCCGGGAAATAGGTGCCGAGGCCTTTTACGGTCGTTCCGTCGACCCTTATCGGACGTTCATGCGGGACGAAGGATTCGGCGATCGACAGCGCTTCGTCGACGGCACTCGCGGCATGGCTGAGCAGGCCTTCGATGCCTTTGCCCGGAAACGGCGGCAGATGGCTGGTCGCTTCGTGCAGCAGGCTGGCCTCGCTGGCGCCGTCATGGCGGCTCTGGCGGATGATGTCACGGACTTCCCGCAGCCGGTCCTTGAGGTTGACGCGGACATCTTCGGAGATTTGTCGGAGCATCGCGGTTCGCCTCGAATGTGCCGTGCGGGGCCACCTGCAATGGCCGGCCCACCGACTCTACATTGTTCCTATCGATTGGTAGATCAATAGGCGATACTAGACCAGCACGCAGAATCGGCGACGGCGCGCGCGTCCGCCGCCGCGGGGGAGGGATCATTTGGCCAGGGGACGACAAACCGACGAAAGGCGGGCAGGAGCCGAAGCGACCGAGCAGGTCGTCAGCGAGAGCCGGACGGACCGCCTCAGGATCCGCGCCGCCTGGATGTATTTCGTCGAGCAGATGACGCAGAACGAGATCGCCGACGTGCTTGGGGTCGGCCGTGTCACCATCGTGCGCATGCTGGCGGAGGCGCGGTCGCGCAACGAGGTCAAGATCACCATCGAGAGCGAGCTTCTGGAGATCGTGCGGCTGGAACGCGCGCTCGAAAAGACCTTCGGCCTGCAGCAGGCGCTGGTGGCGCCGCTGACAGCGGCCAATGCCGACCCGATCCCGGCAATCGCCGCCAAGACCGGCATGTTCCTGTCCGATGCGATGAAGTCCGGCATGCAGGTCGGCGTCGGCTGGGGCAATACGCTGTTCCACACCTTGCCGTTCATCAGCGCCAAATCGCTGACCGATTTCAAGGTGATTTCGCTGCTTGGCGGCGTCGGCATCGCACGCCGGACCAACCCGGCCGAGTTCGCCTGGCGCTTCGCCCAAATCTTCCAGGGCGACGGCTATCTGATGCCGACGCCGGCCGTTGTCGACAGCGTCGAGACCAAGATCGCGCTGGTCGAACGTTGCGGTCTGCAGGAGGTTTTTGAAATGGCCGACGCGCTCGATGCCGTTCTGCTGAGTGTTGGCGGCATCGCTTCAGCCACCACCTTCTCGCGCGGCGGCTTCCTTAGGGAAGCGGACCGGGAGGCGCTGCTGGCGCGCGGCGCCGTCGGCGACCTCCTGTTCCATTTCTACGACCGCAATGGCGATCTGGTCGACCATCCCGTCAACAACCATGTGATGTCGGTGAACGTCGACCGGCTGCGCAAGGCGCCGATCCGCATTCTGACCTCCGGCGGCGCGGAAAAGACCGATGCGCTGCTCGGCGCCATGAACCTGATTGTGCCGACAATCCTGATCACCGACGAGGAAAGCGCAAGGCGGATGCTGGAAGCGGTCAGCGAAAGCTGAACGAATTCGTGGTGTAATCCGGCCAGGCCTTGTGTACGTCGAAAACAGCGGCAAGGTCAGGCGTGCCGGCCAGTATTCCACCCAGCACCAGCGCCGTTGCGATTCCGACACCATTGCCGCCTGCAACATCGTGTTCGACACTGTCGCCGACGCAGATCACGCTGCCGTGCTCTGGTTCGCCGGCCAGTGCGAGTGCCGCCTCGAAGATCGCCGGATAGGGCTTGCCGATGCGGGTGACACCGCCGCCCAGGGTTTCGTAGAGATCGGCGATCTCGCCGGCGCCGAAGCGAGGTCCGACCGCCGTCAGCATGATCTTGTCGGGATTGGTGCAGAAGCACGGTACTTGCCGCGCCGCCGCCGGGGCGAGCAGCCGGCGATAGTGGTCGAGGTCGTGGCGGTCCCCCTCGCTGGCCGAAATCAGCACCAGTTCGGCGTCTTCGCCAGCTTCCGCCAGCCCGAAGGGCAGGCCTTCGATCGCGCTGCGGTCGCCGTCGCGGCTGATCAGCAGGCACCTCGTGCCGGACCGCAAGGCTCCGGTCGCCGCCATCTCGTGGAAACGTCGCCACGCCACCTCGCCGGAGGACACGAAATGGTCCCAACTGCCGGCCTCGAAGCCAAGCTTCAGCAGGCGTGCCTCGTTGGGCCGGGCGCGCTTGCCGGAATTGGAGATCAGCACCACGGTCTTGCCGGCGCGCTTCAGCGTGGACAGTGCCGCCACCGCGCCGGGATAGGGAGCCTGCCCGTCATGCAGCACGCCAAACTGGTCGAGCAGGAAGACCTGATAGCGTTCCGCCAGCGGCCCGATGCCGTCGAGACGTTCGAGCTTTTTCGTATTCATAGAAGCCCTGCCTCGCTTGCGCCTTTCAGCGCCAGCCGCGCCGTACCCGCGGCGGCCTCGTCCGACAATGCCGGCAGGAACGCGACGCCGAGCTTGCGCTGCCGTATCGCGCTCCACACCGGGTTAGCGGCGCCGCCACCGACGCTGCGAATGGAGGTCAGGGCCGGCGCGCCAAGTTCGGCCAGCCTGCTGTAACCAAGCGCCTCAATCGCCGCCATGCCCTCGAACATCGCCTTGAGGTAGTCGGCATCGTCAGCGGGCCGTGGGGTGAGACGCGGCGCCAAGGCCGGATCGGCCACGGGAAACCGTTCGCCAGCCGTACCAAGCGGATAGTAGTCGAGGCCGGTCTCGGTCGTGGGGTCGATGATCGCGCTGAGTTCGATGATCCGCGCGAGCGGAAAATGCTGCGCCAGCACCTTGCCGCCGGAATTCGAGGCGCCGCCCGCCAGCCACACATCGCCGAGCCGATGGCTGTAGATGCCGAAGCGCGGCGCCGAGATCGGCCGTTCGGACAGGATCTTGATGGTTAGCGAGGAGCCCAAAGCGGTGACGCCGTCGCCGGCCGCGGTGGCGCCCGTCGCCAGGAACGAGGCACAGCCGTCCGTGGTGCCGGCAACCACGACCACATCGCGCGGCAGGCCGAAAAGCTCCGCGGCCGCCGCGGTTAGCGTGCCGGTGACATCGCCCGGTTCGACGACATCAGGCAGCAGGTCCATGCGCATGCCGGTGGTCGCGATCCAGTCTGGCCAGCGGCGGGCCTCGACATCATAGCCGGTCTTGAGCGAATTGTTCTCGTCGCTGACGCCGAAGCGTCCGGACAGGTTGCCGGCGATCCAGTCGGCCTGGTGCAGCACGGCCGCTATGCCGGGCTGATGCTGGAACCGCAAGGCTTTGGCGAGGCCGGAAGTCGCTCCGTGGGCGGCGCTCGCTGCCGGCGCCTCACGGGCGACCATGGCCAGGATGTCGGGGTCATCGACCTTGTCGTTGTACATCAGTGGCTCGGCCAACGGCCACCCATCGATGTCGACCGGCAGTAACGTGCCCGACGTCCCGTCGACGGCGACGGCCCGGATCGCGGCGCGGTCGATGCCCGAAAGCAGATCCGCCAGCGCCGCCTGGACCGCTTGCCACCAAGTCCGGGGATCACGGGGGTTCTGGCCAAATCTGTCGAGTGGCACTGCGGATTGACCGGCGATGGAAAAATCCTGACGCATGGCGACGGCGCGGGCGCCGGAGGTGCCGATGTCGATGCCGACGACAAGTGGCGTCATGTCGTCCGTCCCCTGTTAGGCCGTGCTGGCGGCGTTTAGCTTCTGGCGATACTGCTCGGCGTCCCAGTTGACCAGCTCGTCATTCTCGGCGGCGGTGAGATAGTTCAGCCGCGCCTTGCCATCGACGCGCGCGGTCACGTCGGCGAGGCAACGCTGCATGGCGTCGGCACCGGCGCTGGCGTCGCCGCGCATCAGCACGCCGGCGCGGGGAAACAGGATTGCCACGGGTGCCGCGCCGACCCGCGCGATGACGCCGGCCACGTCCTCGCCCGGTTTCGCAACGACCGAGCCCTGGCCGAGGAAGATGACATGGTCCGGATAGAGGCTGCCGGCTTCGGCCATCTCCAGGCTTTCCGCATCGAGCGCGACCGCGTGCGCTTCGACATCCGCCGGCAATCGGTAGTCGCCGGCCAGCGCCGTCAAGGCGGCGATATCAGGTGCTGCGGTCGTGCGCGGCTGCCGCGCCAGCAGCGACCGGACGCGGTGCAGCAAGGCTTCCGCCGAGGCGACGGTTTCGGCGGCGACCGCCAGCCCGTGATTGCCAAGGATGAGCACGTTGACCCCCGGCCGCAATTTCTCGGCAATGCCGCGGGCGAGCGGTAGGCCTGGCCGGAAATAGGGCACCCAGGCCCATTCGATGTCGCCCAGCCGCCTGGCGACCTCGGCCTCGCCATCGGCTTGGACGGCAAGCGAAGTCGTGTCGACGCAGTGGACATGCAGAACCACGCGTTGCGGCATCAAGGCATGCACCGTGGTCTCGATCGACGGGCGCAGGCCACGCGGATTGAGGTCTTCGATGGCGAAGGCCTGTGGTTTGTCGGCGGCTGGATCACGCTGCTCGACGGCCTTGAGCAGCGGTGCCATCGCCACCGGCACCATGATGTCGTCGCTGAGCGCATCCTTCAGCCAGGTTCCCGAGGCCTTGATCCACAGCGTGTCGCCGGCCTTGAGCGAGGTGTTGCCGCCCGCCGCCTGCGTCATATGCGGGTTCAGCCCGATGCTGGCCGAAAGCGCCCGCAAGGCGGCAAGTTCCTGTGCATCAGCTTGGGTTGCCATGGCCCTTTTCTCCAGCGCTCGCACAAAATCCCGTCGTCGGGACCGGCGTTGGCGATGGTATCGCAGATGTGAGTGATCTGCGTCAATGCTGATCTACTATCGTCAAATCAGCTTGCACTCCGACTAATGTTGAGTAAGTTGCACCAATTGCCACGGAAATGGCGTCAGGGAGGAAAGGGTGAGCGACGTCGGCCGCCAACGTCAGATCGTCGAATTGCTGCGGGACCGCCCGTTCGCCTCCGTGCGCGAGTTGCAGGAGCGGCTCGGTGTCTCGGCGGCGACGGTCAGGCGCGATATCGACCGAATCGATGAGGCCGGTGAAGCCCGCAAGGTCTATGGCGGTATCTCGGCACTCGACGGCGCTTCGCATGCGGGCGTCGCCTATGCCCGACCCTATGACGAGAACCGTGACCTTGCCGTCGAGGCCAAGCGGCAGATCGCGGCGGTCGCCGCGACCATGGTACGCGATGGCGATGCCGTCATCGTCCATGGCGGCTCGACCTGCTTCCATCTCGGCGTCAAGCTCGCCGACCGCAACATCCGGCTCTACACCAATTCGATGCCGCTCGCGGCCTATCTCAGCGACCATGGCCATTGCAGCCTGACGGTTGCGGGCGGCGACCTGCACCGCGAGCCCGGCATCATCCATTCGCCGACCCAGGTGACGCCCTTCTATGCCTCGAAATTCTTTCTCGGCACGCAAGGGCTCAACCAGGAAGGGCTGCTGGAATCGCATCCGTTGCTGGTCCGCTCCATCGTCGACCTCAGCCTCTGCGCCGACCAGATCGTGGTGCTGGCCGACAGCCGCAAGCTGTCGATCCACGCCCGCAATGTCGCGCTGCCCCTGTCGCGCATCGGCACGCTGATCACCGATGACGGGCTCTCCGATGCCGATGCGCGCATGCTGGAGGATGCCGGCGTCATGGTGCGGATTGCTTCAACCTCGGGAGCCCTCGCGTGAACGTGGCGGTGCTCGACTTCGGCAAGACCAATTCGAAACTGTTCGTCTTCGGCCAGGACGGACGCATCCTCGACGAGCGCCGCACGCAGCCGAAATGGACGCGACAAGGCGGTTTCAGCGTACTCGACGATGCCGCCCTCCATGGCTGGGCGTTCGGTGCCGTCACCGACGCGGTCGAGAGCCACGGTGTGGAAGGAGTGATGGTGTCGGGCCATGGCTGCACCTTCGCCCTTGTCGACGACAAGGCGCTGACCCATCCGATCCTCGACTACGAGCAGGAGCCGCCGGCCGAAATCGCGGCGCGGATCGACCGCCGTATCCCGGATTTCGCCGAGACGTTCTCTCCCCGCCTGCCGCTCGGCTTCAACTATGGCCGTCACATGCTGTGGCTGCAGGAAGTCGATCCCAACACGTTCGCGGCGGCGAAATGGTTCCTCGGCTATCCCCAGTACTGGAGCTGGCGTCTCGGCGGCCTGCCGGTCTGCGAAGTGTCCTATCTCGGTTGCCATTCGCATTTGTGGGCGCCGCGCGAACGTGATTTTTCCTCGCTGGTCGACGCCGAAGGCTGGCGCGGCCAGATGCCGGCTTTCGAACGCGCCGGCGCCGTCATCGGCGAGCAGCGCTTCGGCAGTGCCGGGCGATCGATCGCTATCCACAACGGCGTCCACGACTCCAATGCGTCGCTGTACGCCTATCGACGGCAAGGGCTTGGACCGCTGACCGTCGTGTCGACCGGCACCTGGGTCGTCGTACTCAATCCCGACTGTCCGCTCGAAGCGCTCGACCGCGACCGCGACATGCTGGTCAATGTCGATGTCGACGGCGGTCCGGTGCCGACCACCCGTTTCATGGGCGGGCGCGAATTCGCCGTCATCAGCGGCGGCTGGCAAGGCGCGATCCCGCATGGCCCGATACAGCAGGCGATCGATGCCAGCCTCATGGCGCTGCCGAGCTTCGCTCCGGGCGGGCCGATGCCGGATCGCCCTGGCCGGCTGGTCGGGCGCACGCCCGATGCCGGTGAACGCGCGGCGGTGGCGCTGCTTTACGTGGCGCTGATGATCGATCTCTGCCTCGACCTCAGCCATTCCGATAATATCGTCATCGTCGATGGCGGACTGAACACTGGCGGCCTGCTCGCCGGGCTGCTGGCGCAGCTGCGTCCCGGTCAGGCCTTCCTGCAAGGTGCCTCGCTGGAAGGCAGCGCCACGGGCGCCGCGGCGCTCGCCTTCGAGAGCGTGGGCCGAGGCTTCGCCGCCGAGCCGCCGGAGCCGGTGCAGGCGACACAATTCGGCGGCCTCGCCGGCTATCGCGACACCTGGCGCGATCGCGTTGCCGGGCATGATAGCGCCGCCAAGACGGCAGGGGGTGCGCGATGAGCGCGGCAGTCCGGACGCTAGCGGCGCGCCAGCCGGTGCTGGAGATGCGCCACATCTCCAAGACCTTTGGCGCGATACGCGCCCTGCAGGACGTCTCGCTCAGCGTCCACGCAGGCGAACTGCACGCGCTGATGGGCGAGAACGGCGCCGGCAAGTCGACGCTGATGAAGGTGCTGTCCGGCGCCTATCGGCCGGATCCCGGCGGTGAGATCCTGATCGATGGCGCGCCCGCCGCGACCGGCGATCCGATCAAGGCGCGCGCCGCCGGCATCGCGGTGATCTACCAGGAACTGTCACTGGCGCCGAACCTGACGGTGGCGCAGAACATTTTCCTCGGCAACGAGCCGCGCCGGTTCGGCGTCGTCGACCGCGACCAGTGCAACCGGCGCGCCGCCGAGATCGTCGGCCGGCTCGGTGTCTCCTTCTCGGCGCGTGCCCTGGTTTCCAGCCTGTCGCTCGGCGAGCGCCAGCTGGTCGAGATCGCCCGGGCGCTGTCGACCAATGCGCGCATCATCGTCATGGACGAGCCGACCACGTCGCTGACCTCGCGCGAGACCGACCGCCTGTTCGAGGTGATCGCGACGCTGAAAGCGCAAGGGATTGCGATCATCTACATCAGCCACCGCATGGAGGAGGTCTACCAACTCGCCGACCGCGTCAGTGTGCTGCGCGACAGCGGCTATGTCGGCACGCTCGATCGCGCCGACCTCAACGCGTCGCGCCTGGTCTCGATGATGGTCGGCCGCGATCTCTCCGCCTTCTACAAGAAGGATCATCGCCCGCCGGACGAGAAACGCGCCGTCGCGCTCTCGGTGCGCGGCATGTCCGACGGGCGTCTGCTGAAGAACTGTTCGTTCGACCTCCATCACGGTGAGGTGCTGGCACTGGCAGGCCTCGTCGGCTCGGGCCGCACCGAGCTTGCCAGGCTGATCTTTGGCGCCGACAAGCGCAGCGCCGGCACGATGGAACTCGACGGCAAGCCGGTGACCATCGGCTCGCCGCGCGAGGCGCTCGACGCCGGCATCGCCTATCTCACCGAGGACCGCAAGGAACTCGGCCTGTTCCTCGACATGGCGATTTCGGACAACATCAGCATGGGCGTGCTGGCCAGGGATGCGCGAGCCGGCGGCTTTCGCGATTTCACCGCCGCCGACAGGAGAGCGGCAAAGGCCATTGCCGACCTGTCCATCCGCACCGGCTCGGCACAGGCCAATGCCGGCTCGCTGTCGGGCGGCAACCAGCAGAAGGTGCTGCTCGCGCGCCTCTTGGAGACCGAGCCGAAGGTCGTCATCCTCGACGAGCCGACCCGCGGCGTCGATGTCGGCGCCAAGTCCGAAATCTACCGGCTGATCGACAATCTCGCCAACAAGGGCATCGCCATCCTGATGATCTCCAGCGAATTGCCCGAGGTGATCGGCGTCGCCGACCGCGTGCTGGTGATGCGCGATGGCGCGATCGCTGGCGAGGTGACGGCATCCGAAGGCGAGCCGCTTCGCCAGGAAGCGATCATGGAACTTGCGACGGGAGCGTCTCAGCGATGACAGACAGGACGACCGGGACGAAGAGCGTGGATCAGGCGGCGGTCAGAAGCCGGCGGCTGCGCACCGCGCTTGCGGCGCTTGGCATGCTGCCGGTGCTGGTGCTGCTGGCCGCCGGCTTCCAGTTCATCAATCCGCGCTTTCTGACCGGCACCAACCTGCTCATCGTCACGCAACAATCGTCGATCAACATCGTGCTTGCCGCCGGCATGACCTTCGTCATCCTGACCGGCGGCATCGACCTGTCGGTCGGCTCCATTCTCGCCGCCTCGGCGATGGTGGCGGTGCTGGTGTCGCTGGTGCCGGACTGGGGCCTGCTCGGCGTGCCGGCGGCCATCCTGGTCGGTTTCGGTTTCGGGCTCATCAACGGGCTGCTGGTCGCCTATATCAGGCTGCCGCCGTTCATCGTCACGTTGGGTTCGCTGACCGCCGTGCGCGGCGTTGCCCGCCTGCTCGGGCAGGACACGACGGTGTTCAACTCCGACCTGCCGTTCGACTTCATCGGCAACGGTTCGGTGCTCGGCATCCCCTGGCTGGTCATCATCGCCCTATCGGTGGTGGTGCTGTCCTGGCTGGTGCTGAAGCGCACCGTGCTCGGCACCTGGATCTACGCCGTCGGCGGCAATGCCGAGGCAGCCAGACTGACCGGTATCAAGGTGCCGCTGGTGCTGCTCTTCGTCTACGGCGTTTCCGGCCTGCTCGCTGGTCTCGGCGGCGCGATGTCGGCGGCCCGGCTCTACGCCGCCAACGGCTTACAACTCGGGCAGAGCTATGAACTCGACGCCATCGCCGCCGTCATCCTCGGCGGCACCAGCTTCGTCGGCGGCGTCGGGTCGATCTGGGGCACGCTGATCGGCGGTCTGATCATCGCGGTGCTGTCCAACGGGCTCATCTTGGCCGGTGTCTCTGATATCTGGCAGTACATCATCAAGGGATTGGTCATCATCGTGGCGGTCGCCCTCGACCGCTACCGGCTCCAAGCAGGGGCGAGAACGTGAGTGACCTGGTCGCCGGCATCAAAGACCGGCTTGTAACGCACCGTGAGAGGCGCGGGGCATCAGGAGGAAGTAAGCGTAATGAAGACCATCGCCAAACTGCTCTGCGGCGCCGCCCTCGCGGCCGTCGCCATCGTGCCGGCATCGGCCAAGGACCTCAACAAGGTCGGCATCTCGGTCGGCCTGCTCGGCAACCCCTTCTTCGTCGCCACCATCAAGGGCATCGAGGATGCGGCCAGGAAGATCAATCCGAAGGTCGAGGTGACGTCGGTGTCGGCCGACTATGACCTCAACAAGCAGGTCTCGCAGGTCGATTCCTTCATCGCCGCCGGCGTCGACGTGATCATGCTCAACGCGGTCGACGCCAAGGCAATCGCTCCCGCGGTGAAGAAGGCGCAGGCCGCCGGCATCGTCGTCGCCGCCTTCGACGTTTCGGCACCGGGCGCCGACGTCACTGTGATGACCAACAACGTCAAGGCCGGCGAGGAAGCCTGCCAATACCTGGTCAACCACACCGGCGGTAAGGGCGACTACGTCATCCTCAACGGACCGGCGTCTTCGTCGATCCTGGAGCGGGTGAAGGGCTGCAAGAACGTGCTTGCCCAGCATCCCGACATCAAGATCCTGTCCGACGACCAGAATGCCGAAGGCTCGCGTGACGGCGGCCTGAAAGTGTTCCAGTCGCTGCTCACTCGTTTTGACAAGATCGACGCGGTATTCGCCATCAACGATCCGACGGCGATCGGCGCCGAACTCGCCGCCAAGCAGCTCAACCGTTCCGAGTTCGTCTTCACGGCAGTCGATGGCGCACCCGATATCGAGAAGGAACTGGCGTCCGGCAAATCGATGATCAAGGCCTCGGCCTCGCAGGATCCCTATGTGATGGCCGGCCAATCGCTGACCATGGCGGCCGATCTGCTGGCCGGCAAGAAGCCCGCTGAGCCGACGGTGCTACTTGACCCGAAGCTGATCACGGCCGAGAACCTGAAGGATTACAAGGGCTGGACCGCGGCCCGCTAAGCCTCCCACGGCTGGTGCGGCCGGGGTGATCCCGGCCGCACCCATTCTCATCCCATCTCAATGCCGGAGACGATCATGTCGCGCATCGGAATCCATTCCTTCGTCTGGTCGGCAAGCTCGGCGCCGGGCGAGCTCGAACGCACGCTGGCCAATACCAAGAAGGCCGGGTTCGACCTGATCGAATTCTCCTATCTCGACCCCGCCAATGTCGATATCGGCGCGCTTGCCAAACGCATTGCCGCTCTTGATCTCGGCGTCGCGATCAGCATTGGATTGCCTGGAGATGGCGATATTTCGAGCGCCGACAAGGCGATCGCCGCGCGCGGCGTCGAGATCCTCAACGACACCATCGCGCTGACGCGCGATCTTGGCGGCCGCAAGGTCGCCGGCATTCTTTCGACCAGCCATGGGCTGCAGGTCGAGGCGCCGACACGCGATCAATGGAACCGCAGCGCGGCAACGCTGGCAAAGGTCGCCGAGACGGCGAAGGCCGCCGGCGTCACGCTCAACCTCGAAATCGTCAATCGCTTCGAGAGCAACCTGCTCAACACCGCCGCGCAGGGCCTCGCCTTCATCGAGGACACCGGGTCGGACAACATCTTCCTGCATCTCGACACTTTCCACATGAACATCGAGGAGGCCGATGTCGGTCTCGCCATCCGCCACGCGGCGGCCAAGATCGGCTATGTCCATATGGGCGAGAGCCATCGCGGCTTCCTCGGCACCGGCAACATCGACTTCGCCGGAATATTCGATGCGCTGACCGCCATCGGCTACGCCGACGACCTCAGCTTCGAATCCTTCTCCTCGGAGATCGTCGATGAAAACCTGTCGAAGAAGACCGCCATCTGGCGCAATCTGTGGACCGACAATATGGCCCTCGCCAAGCACGCGCGCGCCTTCATCGGCCTCGGGCTGGAGACGGCGCAACGCAGGGCGGAGTTGGTCTCGGCACGGCACAAGCCATAGCACTCCAAGTCGGCGCGGGCAGCGGGCGGGTCATGCCCGGATGCGCGGCCGCGCCTGTTTCGCATGGCACGGCATTGCTCCCGTCATGTGCATCGGCTATCCGACCGCGAACACACGAAGCAAACGGAGCCCGACATGACGAACAAAACCATCTTCAAATTCGGCGCGGTCGAGCACGCGGAAGCCGGCGATCTGCCTGGCTGGATCGTGGTCGAGGGCCAGCCGACCATGCAGACCGCCGTCCAGCACACGACAGAAGACGGCAAGGTGATATCCGGAACCTGGCGGGCGTCGCCCGGCACCTATCATGCGACCTACACAGACTATGAGTTCGTGCACATGATCGCCGGCCGCATCATCATCACGCCCGACGGCGGCACGCCGGTCGAAGTTGGCCCCGGCGACGCCTTCGTGGTGGAAGCCGATTTCAAGGGCACCTGGAAGATCATCGAGCCGGTGACCAAGCATTTTGTCGTCCGGGTCGGCTGAGCCGGCCTGATCGCATCCGAAGCATGGAAAATCCCGCCATGGTTCGCCACGGCGGGTGAGCACGGCCAGCTTTGCGCGCATTGCGGCATAGCTACGCGCCCCCCCCGCCACTTCGCTCTACCTGCTCCGTCATCGAACGGGTTTGCTCCCCGCATGCATCTCCGCACCTGAGGTCTCTGCCGCTTCGGTTGTGGAACATTCAGCCGGCGCCGGCGTTCTTACCTCACGCTGTCTTTCAGAGATGCAATGCAGTCGCGAGCGACTGGCTTTGGAGGCACTACCATGGCCCGCAACCCACAAAGCACCGCAAGTATAGCCGCCCATCCGATCCATCCCATGCTGATCCCGTTCCCGATTGCTTTCTTCGTCGCCACCTTCGTTTGCGACCTGATCTTCTGGCGAACGGGCAATCCGGGATGGGTCACCGGTAGTCTTTGGTTGCTCGGGGCGGGTTTGATAATGGCCGCCTTGGCAGCTCTTGCCGGGCTGACCGATGTCTTGGGCGATGTTCAAATCCGCAATCTGCGTGACGCGTGGCTCCACGCTGGCGGCAATGTGGTCGTCGTCCTGATCGAACTCTACAATTGGTATTCGCGCTATGCCCATGGCGAGACGGCGGTGATGCCCACCGGCCTTGTCCTCTCGCTGATCGTGGTTCTCATCCTTCTGTTCACGGGTTGGAAGGGATGGGAAATGGTCTACCGTCATCGCGTCGGTGTCGCCGATGGCTCAGACGAAGTGCGCTGACTCTGCGCGGACTATCCTTCGGGGCTGGCAGGTGCCCTTGAGCACGACAGGGGCCGTCCGGCCTAGTCGATAGAGCCGCACGAGGGGGCGGCTATAGGCAACGGGTCGCCCATTGCCGGAACATGCCCAGGGCCTATATCCCCTAGCAAATTTGTGATCGGCCCGACCCCGGAATTATCCGCCCCACTAGTGGTGTTCCGCTACGGTCGTGCCTTCCGCAGCCAGAGGATGCCCATATGAAAAGGTTCAATCCCACGATCAGGCTGACGGCCATGACGGTCTTGATGGGTTTTTATCAAGGCGTGGCAATGGCGCAGATGCCGGCGCAGCAGCCGGATGCAAAATCATTCAAGCTTGGCAAGCTCGACATCGTTGCACTGCACGACGCCCAGTTCGTCAAACCCAACGATGGCAAGACCTTCGGCCTCGATCACAGCCCCGCGGAAGTCGGCGAACTGCTCAAGGCGGCGGGGGCGCCGACCGATACCATCACGCTGAGCGTTGACGCCCTGCTGGTCAAATCGAAGACCAGTGTCGTGCTGATCGATACCGGTGTCGGCGGCGCGCTGCAGGACAGCTTGGCCAAGGCCGGTGTCAAACCCGGTGACGTCAACGAGATATTGATCACCCATTCTCATCCTGATCACATCGGCGGCCTGGTCAAGGATGGCAAACCGGCTTTTCCCAATGCCACGATAAGGATGTCGGACGTGGAGTGGGATTTTGCCAAGTCCAACAAGGATGCGGCCGATATCGTCAGTGTCATCGCCGACCATGTGAAAGCATTCAAGGCCGGCGTCCAAATTGCGCCTGACATCACGTCGGTAGCGCTCAAGGGCCATACACCTGGCCATGTCGGCTACCAGATCAAATCCGGAAAAGAACGGCTGTTCGATATTGGTGACACGGTGCACAGCTCAATCATCTCGCTCGCCAAGCCGGACTGGGCCTTGGCCTTCGACAGCGACAAGCCGGAAGCGGAGCAGAACAGGGCCAAGACCCTGACGACGCTGGCCGAGGACCACGAGATGATCTTCGCACCACACTTCCCGTTCCCGGGTGTCGGACAGATCGAGAAGGACGGCGACCACTTCAAATGGGTGCCAAGCGACAAGCCTCGGTAGGAATTGCTTCAGGCAATGGAGATGCCAGCCGCTTGAACCTGAGTGGTGATCCCGACAGGAATCGAACCTGTGACCTACAGATTAGGAATCTGCCGCTCTATCCTACTGAGCTACGGGACCACGCGGCCCGACACATAGCCGCTTCGGATCGTTTCGCCAAGAGGGCCGGCCGAACGCAATTCGGCCGGCGTTTTTACTGACCGGCCTCAGGCGGCTAGCGCCGTCTCCGCCAGTTTCACCCAATAGCTCATGCCGTGCGGGATGGCTTCGTCGTTGAAGTCATAGGCCGGGTTGTGAAGACCGGCGGTCTCGCCATTGCCGATGAAGATGAAGGCGCCGGGCCGGGCTTCCAGCATGTAGGAGAAATCCTCGCCGCCCATCACCGGCTGGATCGCGCGGTGCACCTGGGCATCGCCCGCCACGTCGGCGGCCACATCGCTGGCGAAGACCGTCTCATCCGCATGGTTGAATGTCACGGGGTAGTTCGCGTCGTAGTCGACTTCGATCGTCGCGCCATAGGCGGTAGCCAGCCCCGCGCAGATCGCCCGGATACGCTCTTCCGATTTCTTGGCCACTTCCTTCTTCAGCGTGCGTACGGTGCCGGCGATCTCGGCCGATTCCGGAATAATGTTGTAAGCGTCGCCCGCGTGGAACTTGGTCACCGACACCACCACGGCCTCGACCGGATCGGTGCTGCGCGAAGCGATCGTCTGCAGGGCGCCGACCAGCTGGCTGGCGATGACGATCGGGTCGATCGTGCCGTGCGGCATCGCCGCATGGCCGCCTTTGCCTTTCACGGTGATGGTGAATTCGGCCGTCGCCGCCATGATCGGGCCTGGACGGATGGCGAACTGGCCGACCGGCAGGCCGGGCATGTTGTGCATGCCGAACACTTTCGCGATAGCGAAGCGCTCCATCATGCCGTCCTTGACCATCTCGTTGCCGCCGCCGCCGCCTTCCTCCGCCGGCTGGAAGATCACCGCAACGGAGCCGGTGAAATTGCGCGTCTCGGCGAGATATTTCGCCGCGCCGAGCAACATCGCGGTGTGGCCGTCATGGCCGCAGGCATGCATCTTGCCGGGAACGGTCGACGCGTAGGGCTTGCCGGTGATCTCCTTGAGCGGCAGTGCATCCATGTCGGCGCGCAAACCGATCGTGGGGCCTTCCCCCTGACGGCCGCGAATGATGCCGACGACGCCCGTCTTGCCGAGCCCGGTCACCACATCGTCGCAGCCAAACTCTTTCAGCTTTTCGGTGACGAAGGCCGCGGTCTTGAAGACATCGAAGTTCAGCTCTGGCGTCTGGTGCAGATGCTGTCGCCAGCCGGCGACTTCGTCCTGCATTTCGGCGGCGCGGTTCAGGATTGGCATGGTGGTTCCATTTCGTTGTTGGTGCAGCCGGCTTCAGCCTGAGGTTTTGCAAATGGGCCGGTGCTTTGCAATTGTGCCGCAGGCTTTGCAATTGTGCCCCGGGCTTTGCAATTGTGCCCCGGGCTTTGCAATTGTGATTGTCAGGCGCTTTGCCATGTTGGCGTCACATAGGGTAAATAGCACCGCAATAATGCGGTCCGGTTTTTGAGGGTCGGATCCTTATGCTGGCGGTCACGTAACGAAATCTTACGGAGCCAGGGGCAATCAGGGCAAGAGGCGATTTCGGATTCGATCATGCGGCACAGGCATTTCCTCAAACTATTCCCGGCTGGCGCAATCATGCTGTCGGTTCTGGCCGGACCGGCGCTGGCCAATCCGGTGGTGGTCTTCGACCTGAAGAGCGGCCAGATCCTGCAGCACCAGGATGCGTTCAAGCGCTGGTATCCGGCCTCGCTCAGCAAACTGATGACCGCCTATGTGACCTTCCGGGCGATCGCGGCCGGAGAAGTCCAGCTCGATTCGCCGATCAAGGTGACCAAACATTCCGCCGGCGAACCGCCAAGCAAGATGGGTTTCAAGCCGGGCTCGGTGATGCGGCTCGACAATGCGCTGAAGATGATGCTGGTCAAGTCGGCCAACGACATCGCCATGGCGGTCGGCGAGAATGTCGGCGGCTCGCAGGCAGCCTTCGCTGAAAGGATGAATGCCGAGGCGGCCAGGCTCGGCATGAACGGCACCCATTTCGTCAACCCGAACGGCCTTTACTCGCCCGACCAGTACACGACGGCCCGCGACCTTTCGATCCTGGTGATGGCGATCCGCCGCGAGTTTCCGCAATATGCGCCGTGGTTCTCGATCGAGGGGCTCGCGGTCGGCAAGAAGGCCATTCCGAACTATAATCTGCTGATCGGCCGGTATCCCGGCGCCGACGGCATGAAGACCGGTTTTGTCTGCCCGTCGGGTTTCAACATGATCGGGTCGGCGACCCGCAACGGACGCACGCTGGTGGCGGTCGTGCTCGGCGAGAAGTCGGCGGTCAGCCGTGCCGAAGCCGCGGCCAAATTGCTCGATCAGGGCTTTGACGCGCCTGCCGCCGGGTCCACCACCGTCACCACGCTCGCGCCTTACGGTGATCTGATCTCGCCCAACGACATGCATGACCAGGTCTGCAAGAAGAAGACGAAGGCGGAGCAGTCCGAAGCGCCGCCGCCGGCAGCCGCCAAGGACCAGCCTAAGTCGCCTTATCGGGAGAAGCTCGATCATGTGCCGACACTGGTTGCAGTCGGCCTTGGCGGCGCCACGGGTCCGGCGCCGAAAGCAATCCTCGACGAGGGCGCACAGGAATATGCCGATGTGCCGATCCCGGCCTGGCGGCCCGACAAGCCGGTACCCGCCGGCACGGGCCCGAAAGTCGTGGGTGCCGCCGCGCAAGGCGACCAGTCGGCCAAGGTCGCGAATTAGAGCATAATCCAAAAAATCCGGTTTTCGCTGGAGATCATGCTCAAATCAAAAGGCAGAATCAGATGAACGGTTTCCCGATCCCCGTCTCGGTGCTGACCGGCTTCCTCGGCGCCGGCAAGACCACGCTGCTCAACCGGCTCCTGAAGGATCCGGCGCTGGCCGACACCGCGGTCATCATCAACGAGTATGGCGAGGTGGCGATCGACCATCTGCTGGTCGAGCAGGCCTCCGACGGCATCATCCAGCTTTCCGACGGCTGCCTGTGTTGCACGGTGCGCGGCGAACTTGTCGACACGCTGGCCGACTTGGTCGATAGGCTGCAGACCGGCCGCATCGCCCGCCTTGCCCGCGTCATCGTCGAGACCACGGGGCTGGCCGACCCGGCACCGGTGCTGCAGTCGATCATGGGCCATCCGGCCCTGGTCCAGGCTTTTCGGCTCGATGGCGTCATCACCCTGGTCGATGCGGTCAACGGCGATGCGACACTCGATGCGCATGTCGAGGCGGTCAAGCAGGTCGCGGTCGCTGACCGCATCGTGCTCTCCAAGGCCGATCTGGTCGCCGATCCCGGCGATCTCGAAACGCTGCGGGCGCGCCTGCGGCAGATCAATCCCGGGGCTCGACTGCTTGATGTCGGGGAGACGAAAGCCGGTGTGGCGGTGCTGTTCGACTGCGGCCTCTACAACCCGGCCACCAAGTCCGCCGACGTGCGGCGCTGGCTCGGCGAAGAGGTCGCGCATGATCACGACCATGATGGCCACCATGATCATCATGATCATGCCCATCGCCACGACCAGCGCGTAAAAACCCATTCGCTGGTGCATGACGGGCCGGTGCCGTTTTCAGCCATCGAGATGTTCCTCGATCTCCTGCGTTCCACACATGGCGAGCACCTGCTGCGGATGAAGGGCGTCATCGAACTGCAGGAGGACCCATCGCGGCCGCTGGTCGTGCATGGCGTGCAGAAGATCCTGCATCCGCCGGTGCGGCTGCCATCCTGGCCGGACAGCCAGCGCGGCACGCGTCTGGTGCTGATTACGCTCGACATGCCGGAAGACTATGTGCGCCGGCTGTTCGCTGCCTTCACCAACCGGCCGTCGGTCGACACGCCCGACCGCGCGGCGCTGGAACACAATCCGCTGGCGATCGCCGGACATTGAGTCTTACGGGCGCTGTTCGCCGCGTTCGACCAGAAAGCGATGGCCATCGGGCATCGCCGCTGTCTCGATCAATTGGTGACCGCTGTCGGCGCAGAACGCCGGAATGTCGATGACGGCCAGCGGGTCGGTGGTCTCCAGCCAGAGCCTGCTGCCGGGCTGCATACCGGCCAGGCGTTTTTTCGCCTTCAGTGCGGGCAAGGGGCAGTTCAGCCCCTTCAGGTCATAGACCGCGGCTTGTTCTAAGTCACGCATATCGTTGACTCAAAACCGCTACGCACTTTTGGTCGACATGCATTGGCCAACTCAGCCGCCGAACATGCCGAGCAGCTTGTTCTTCAGCTTCGTCACGCGGCTCTCATCGGCACTTGCAGCCTGCGTCTCGGCCGCAGGTGCGGCTTCGGTTGGGGCAGCGATGGTCGCGGTGGCGACGGGAGCTTCCTTGGCGGCCTTGGCCGCTTCCTTTGCAGCCACAGCTTGCGCCTTGGCTGCTTCCTTTTCAGCCAACGCCTGTGCCTTGGCTTGCTTGGCGGCCTCGATGGCAGCCAGCCTCTGCTCCTCGGCCTTCTGCTTGGCTGCCTTCTCGGCGTCGAGCGCGGCCATCTTGCGGCCGGCGGGCGAATCGATGCGGCCCATGCGCGCCGTCTCGGTCACCGAACCGTCGGTGTTGAGCGACGGCGGATCGATCGGCACGCGCTCGCCACGAGCCCGGCGCTTCGACCAGTCGGAGACGATGCTGGCTTCCTTGATGCCGGCAATCGTCGGCTTGGGTGGCGGCACGCTGGCCTTGAGCGCGCTGTTGAAGGCCGCGTCATAGGTGCTTTGATAGGCGTTGTAGGCGCTCTTCAGCGAATCCGGCTGCGTGGTCGCCGGGCAGGGGCCGGTCGGATTGAAGGTCTGCCCATCGGCGGCCACCTGGTTGAAGACGTAGCGTTTCTCGCAAACGTCGACCTTCGGCGGCACCTTGGTGACCTCGAAATTGTCGTAGCCGACCTTGAGCATCTTCCAGAATTCGTAATTCGGGTCGCTGCGGTAGCGCGCCATATTGGCCGCGGTCATGCGGAACGGAAAAGCCTGAATCTGGAACTCGGTCTGCCCGCCTTGGAAGGCGTCACGACCGAAGGCGTAGATCTGCTCGATCTGTGCGTCGGTCATCGAATAGCAGCCCGATGACGAGCAGGCGCCATGAACCATCAGATTCTGCCCGGTGCGGCCATTGGCACGATCATAGGCGTTGGGAAAGCCGATGTTGAACGACAAATGGTAGTTCGAGCGCGGATTCATCTGCGACGGGCGAACCGTGTAAAAACCTTCCGGCGCCTGGCGGTCGCCTTCTGTGTATTTCGGCCCGAGCTTGCCCGACCATTTGCAGATGTCATAGCTCGCTACCATGTCGTAGCGGCCGTTGGTCTTGGCCTTCCAGATCTCGAGCTTGCCTTCTTCCTTGAAGATGCGCGCCATCACCGAGGAGGTGCGGACCATACCCTTGGCTCTCATGTCGGCAAGGATCTTGTCGGGCAGCGGCTTGTTGGCTTCCGGGGCAAAGTCCTTCATCGACGAATCATTGCAGCCCGCGACGGCTATCGAGGCGGCAAGGACTCCAGTACGTGCAAGCTTGGCAAACATGGGCAAGGCTATGTCTTTTTTCTCGGGCCAATGGCTTCGAAACGGCCAAACCCGCATGCTGAACACCGACGGAACCGTAAGCCCGTTAACCTTGAAAATTCCTTACCGCAAGGCTCGGCCAATCTCACGGTGATTTCATTGAACCGAATGGGGCGGCATTTTTGTGGCGAAATTGCTCATCGCCGCCACATTGCCAAGGACACGGAGCTTCCGCCATCCGTGTTCCGCCGCCCAAGGCGCGTCAGAGGCTGCGGCCCATCGCCAGATATTTCTCGCGGCGCTGTTCGCGGAAATCGGTGTTGGCGCCGGCAAATTCCTTCATCGTCTTGGCGATGAGATCGCCGGTCGCGGCAATCACCGTTTCGGGCGCGCGCTGGGCACCTCCCATCGGCTCGGGGATGATGGCGTCGATGATCTTCAGTTCCAGCAGGTCCTGGGCGGTGATCTTCATGTTGGTCGCCGCGTCCTTGGAGCGGGTCGTGTCGCGCCACAGGATGGAGGCGGCGCCTTCAGGCGAAATCACCGAATAGATGGCGTGTTCCAGCATGTAGACGCGGTTGGCGGTGGCGATCGCGATGGCGCCGCCCGAACCGCCTTCGCCGATGATCACCGAGATCGACGGCACTTTCAGGCCAAGGCAGGCCGAGGTCGAGCGGGCTATGGCTTCGGCCTGGCCGCGCTCCTCGGCGCCGACGCCGGGATAGGCGCCGGCCGTGTCGACCAGCGTCAGCAGCGGGATATTGAAGCGATCGGCAAGCTCCATCAGCCGCACCGCCTTGCGATAGCCTTCGGGGCGTACCGAGCCGAAATTGTGCTTCAGGCGGCTCGCCGTGTCCGAACCCTTTTCCTGGCCGAGAATTGCGATGGGTTCGCCGCGAAAACGGGCAAAGCCGCCGACGATCGCCTGGTCCTCGCCGAAATTGCGGTCACCGGCGAGCGGCGTGAAGTCGCTGAACAGGCTCTTGATGTAGTCGACGCAGTGCGGCCGGTCGGAGTGGCGCGCCACCTGCACCTTCTGCCACGGCGTCAGCGCCTTGTAGAGTTCGCGCAGCGCATCGCGCGAGCGCTTCTCGAGCCTGGTGATCTCATCGGCGACATCGACCGCCTCGCCGTTCTCGGCAAGCTTCTTGAGCTCGAGGATCTTGAGCTCAAGATCCTGCACCGGCTTTTCGAAATCGAGGTAATTGTACATGCTTGAGCGGACCGATGCGTCGGAAGGCAAGACTGCGGAACCATTGAAACCAAGGCTCCGGGCGGTGAAATGTCGTCCTCACATAGCGATATGAGGCCTAGTCGGCAAGCGGATGATGATCGTTGACCAGCCGCACCAGCCGCTCCTCCAGCACATGGGTGTAAATCTGTGTCGTCGATATGTCGGCATGGCCGAGCAGTTGCTGCACGGCCCTGAGATCGGCGCCGTTCTGCAGGAGGTGGCTGGCGAAAGCATGGCGCAGCACGTGCGGTGAGATCTTGGCCGAGGCAATGCCGGCGCGCGCCGCCAATCCTTTCAGATCACGGGCAAAGACCTGGCGCGAGAGATAGCCGCTGTCGGATGCCGCCGGAAACAGAAACGGGCTGTCGGCGAAGGCGGGCAGCTTGGCCCGAGCGCCAAGCCAGCTCCGCATCGCCGCGCGCGCCTTGGCCGACAGCGGCACCATGCGTTCCTTGTCGCCCTTGCCGCGCACCATGAAGAAACGGTCGTCGCGTTGCGCCACCGTCACCGGCAGGCCGACCAGCTCGGAAACGCGCAGACCCGTGGCGTAGAGCACTTCGACCAGCGCATGCAGGCGCAGCGCCGCCAGCCTGTCGGCGTGGGCGAGCCCGGCATCGCCTGCTTCGTGCGCGGCGCGGTCGATCAGCCGGCCGGTTTCGGCCTCGCTCATCGTCTTGGGCAGCGGGCGGCCCTTTTTCGGTCTGTCAAGCGTGCCGGTCGGGTCATCGCCGCGCAGACCTTCGGCATAGAGGAACTTGAAGAATTGGCGGATCGCCGACAGTTTGCGCGCCTGCGAGGCCGGCGCGAAGCCGCGCGCGGCAATGTCGTCGAGATAGGCTCTGATATCGGCGGCACCTGCGCGGGCAAGTCCGCCATCGATCCCGTCGGAAGCATCCTCCAGATCACGGCGATAGGAGGAAAGCGTATTCTCGGCCGCCCCCCGCTCGGCACTCATCATTTCCAGGAAGGCCTCGATGCGGGCGGCGCTGTTCATTTCCTTGAGGCGGTTCCGAGTCAGTTTTTTGGGATTCAGTTTTTCTTAGGATTGAGCTTTTCCGGCGGAATACGCACGCTCATTTCCGCTTTTTTCGGCTCGACGAACATCACCAGCGCGAACATCGTACCATAGGCAATGCCGGTCAGAATCGCGAGGGTCACGACAAAGCGAAACAGTGTCGGCATCAATTCTCGCCCGTCTTTTTGTTCTGCGTTTCCAAACCCTGTGCCCTTATGGGACGCCAATCCGGCCAATTCAAGGAAGAAGCGGGGCCCTGTTAGCAACTTCTGATGCGAGCGTCGCCCTGTCCATATCAGCCCAAGGCACTCGGCACGCTTGACGCAAACCGGCTTTTCATGTCGATACGCCGGCAAAGAGGGCCCAAGAAACAGCTGATGAACGCGTTACAGGCAAATCCTCCAGGCGAGACCCATGCCGCGCTGCTTGGCCGGCTGGGCGGCCGGTCCATTGTCTTTGTCGGGCTGATGGGCGCCGGCAAGACGGCGATCGGCCGCAAGGTGTCGACGATGCTTTCGCTGCCTTTCATCGACAGCGACCAGGAGATCGAGAGCGTGTCGCGGATGACCGTTCCGGAACTGTTCGAGCGCTATGGCGAGACCGAGTTCCGGGCTTTGGAACAGCGTGTCATCCTGCGCGTGCTTGAAAACGGCCCGCAGGTTCTGTCGACCGGCGGCGGTGCCTTCATGAACGCGCAGACGCGCGAGGCCATCGCCACGCACGGCGTGTCGGTGTGGCTGAAGGCCGAGCTCGACCTTCTGATGGACCGCGTTTCCAAGAAGCAGAACCGGCCGCTTTTGAAAAGCGCGGATCCCCGCGCCGTGCTGGAGCGGCTGATGGGGGAACGCTATCCGGTCTATGCCACCTCTGACATCACCGTGCCGACCCGCGACGATCGCAAGGAGGTCATCGCGGCCGAGGTGCTTGAGGCGCTGTGCCGGCATTTCGGCATCGATGCGATAGCCGCGACGGGCGAGGTCGATACATGAGCGCGGATCAGCCAGTCACCGTCGAAGTCGGTCTGGGTGACCGGGCCTACGACATCTTGATCGGCTCGGGCCTGCTGTCGCGCGCCGGCGCCGAGATTTCGCGCCGGCTGCCCGGCACACGCGCCGCCGTCGTGACCGACGAGAACGTCGCCGCCGCGCATCTCGATACGCTGAAGGCCGGGCTCGAGAAGGGTGGTATCTCGCCGGCCGTCATCACGATGCCGCCCGGCGAGAAGACCAAGAGCTTTGCCCATCTCGAGGCGGTGGTCGATGGCGTCCTGGCGGCCAGGCTGGAGCGCGGCGACGTCGTCATCGCGCTTGGCGGCGGCGTCATCGGCGATCTCACCGGTTTTGCAGCCGGCATCGTTCGGCGTGGCATGAATTTCGTGCAGGTTCCGACCTCGCTTCTGGCGCAGGTCGATTCCTCGGTCGGCGGCAAGACCGGCATCAACAGCCCGCGCGGCAAGAACCTCGTCGGGGTCTTCCTCCAGCCCAGGCTGGTGCTGGCCGACACCGAAGTGCTCGACACGCTGCCGATCCGCGAATTCCGCGCCGGCTATGCCGAGCTTGCCAAATACGGGCTGATCGACCGGCCGGAATTCTTCGGCTGGCTGGAAGCGAACTGGGAAAAGGTGTTCGCCGGCGGACCGGAACGGGTCGAGGCCATTGCCGAGGCCTGCCGCGCCAAGGCCGATGTCGTTGCCCGCGACGAGTTCGAGACCGGTGACCGCGCTTTGCTCAATCTCGGGCACACATTCGGCCATTCGCTGGAAGCCGCCACGCAGTATGACGGCGCTCGCCTTGTCCATGGCGAAGGGGTGGCCATCGGCATGGCGCTGGCGCACCGGTTCTCGTCGCGGCTCAATCTCGCCAGCCCCGACGACGCGGCCCGCGTCGAGGCGCATCTGCGTGCCGTCGGGCTGCCGTGGCGGATGGCCGATATCCCGGGCGAACTGCCAGATGCCGAAGCCCTGCTTTCATTCATCACGCAGGACAAGAAGGTGTCGCGCGGCGCGCTGACCTTCATTCTGACGCGCGGCATCGGCCAGGCCTTCATCGCCAAGGACGTGCCGGCCTCGGAAGTGCTGTCGTTCCTCAGGGAAAGCCACCCAGCCAGCCGGAAAGCCGGCTGAGATGGACACTGGCTGGGTCGTCGTCGCCGTCCTTACCATTGTCGTCGTGCTGGTCGCTGCCGTGCGCACACGCCTGCTTGCCATGTTCGGCTATGAACTGTCGCGCATCGAGCCGCCGCGCTCGAGCCAGGACGAATTGCGCGGCGCGGTCGACGATTTCCGCCGCGACGGGCAGATGGTGCGCGAGGACCGCGACCGCATCGGCGGTCTGTTCGATCTCGAGGAGCTTGAAGTGTCCGACGTCATGGTCCACCGCACCAACATGCGCTCGGTCAATGCCGACAACGCGCCGGAAGCGGTGGTGCGCGAGATCCTGCAGAGCCCGCATACCCGCATGCCGCTCTGGAAAGGCTCGCTCGACAACATCGTCGGCGTGCTGCACGCCAAGGATCTGCTGCGGGCGCTGAACGAGGTTGGCAACGATTTTTCGCAGATCGATGTGATGAAGATCGCGTCAAAACCCTGGTTCGTGCCCGACACCACGACCTTGCAGGAACAGCTCAATGCGTTCCTGCGCCGCAAGGCGCATTTCGCCGTCGTCGTCGACGAATATGGCGAGGTCGAGGGGCTGGTGACGCTGGAGGACATCATCGAGGAGATCGTCGGCGAGATCGCCGACGAGCACGATGTCGACATCCAGGGCGTCAAGCAGGAGGCCGACGGCTCCGTCGTGGTCGAAGGCACGGTGCCGATCCGCGACCTCAACCGGGCGCTCGACTGGAACTTGCCTGACGAAGAGGCGACCACCATAGCCGGCCTCGTCATCCACGAGGCGCAATCGATCCCCGAGGAGAAGCAGGCTTTTACGTTCCACGGCAAGCGCTTCGTCGTCATGAAACGCGACAAGAACCGGATTGCCAGGGTCAGGATCCGGCCGGCCGGCGATAGTTGAGCGGCTCAGTGCTTGATGGGATCGCCGAGCCGCTCTACCGCTACGCACTTTTCCTGGAGTTGCTCTTGAGCCGTCGCCTTATCGATCCTCACTGGAACTCCCGCCCGCCGGGATGCATTCTTTCGCCGGTGACGATCGATCGGCGAACCCTGCTCCTGGCTTCGATGTCCACCTTGTTGCCTGCCGGCGTGTTGGCGGCACAAGACAAGCCATCGCCCGAAACCTTCGACTATGGTCCCGCCAAGCTCGACATCTATGCGCCCGATGGCGCTAGAAACCTGCCGGTGGTCTTCTTCGTCCATGGCGGCGCCTGGCGGTTCGGCAAACGCAGCCAGGTAAACGCCAAGCCGGCCTTCCTGCTCGCCAACGGCTTCTGTTTCGTCTCCATCGACTACCGCATGCTGCCGCAGGCGGATGTCGCCACCCAAGCGGGCGACGTCGAGAAAGCCTATGCCTATGTCAGGGCCAACATCGCCCAACATGGCGGCGACCCCAACCGCATCGTCGGCATGGGCCATTCGGCCGGCTGCCATCTGATTGCGTTGACCGGCATGCGCGGCGAATTGCCCGGCGTTGCCGGGCTGCTTCTGGACGATACCAGAGCCTATGATCTTGCCGCCCTCGCCAAAAATGGCGGCATGGTGCGGGCCTATTCTCGGGTCTTTTCCGATCCTTCGCAATGGGCGGTGCTGTCGCCGGCGAGCTATGTGGATGGTCGCAAGCATCCGCCGACGTTCATCGCCTATTCTCGCGCCGATGGTCGCGGCGAGCAGTCCACGGCCTTTGCCGAGCGCCTGCGCGCCAGCGGCACTGATGTGACGCTGTTCGACGGTAGCGCCTATACGCACACGTCGATCAACCGCGACTTCGGCGAGGGTGATGATGCGCTGACCATAGCGGCGCTGGCGTTCCTGAAATCGAGGGTCGGCTGAGCTCACCCAGCCTGCCCGCGGAGCATGTTCCACTCGTTCCGCTCGACAGCCTACGATGCGGCCCGAGGCCGAAACTCAGCAGTCATTGCTGGAGCGTTCGTTAAGTGTCGCACCGGTTTCGGCGTCGACCGAAGCCAGGCTGACTTCGTAACCCCAGAGGCTCCGGATATGGCGCAGGGTCGCGTCGCGGCTGCCGTTGTCGAGCAGTACGCCCTCCTTCACCTTGTGCTGGAGCCGCAAATGCCGGTTACCGAGCAGGTCGACGTCCACTACCTGGATATCTGGCCGGTTCGCCCCGATGTCGTAGCTCTGGGCCAGCGCGGCACGTATCTTTCGGTAGCCGCGCTCGTTGTGTATCGAGGCGACCTCGTAATGCGAGTCGTCGGCTTGGTCGGCCAGGACAAACATCCGCCATTTCCGTATCAGGGCTGGGCTGAGGTGCTGGCGGACGAAGGATTCATCGCGGTGATTGGCCCATGCGTCCAGCAGCACGTCGCGCCAGTCACCGCGGCCCGCAATGTCGGGAAACCAGTCGCGGTCCTCCGCCGTCGGCTCGATCGAAATGCGCTGGATGTCCTGCATCATGTCGAGGCCGAGCGCGTATGGGTTGATACCGGAGAACCGGGGGTCGTCGAAGGCCGGCTGGAAGATCACATTGGAATGGTTGCGCAGGACCTCGAGCATGGCGCCCTCGCTGATCTGACCGCGGTCGAACAATGCGTTCATGAGGGTGTAGTGCACGAAGGTGGCGCAGCCTTCATTCATCACCTGCGTTTGCCGCTGCGGATAGAAATACTGCGCAACGACACGCACGATGCGGATGATCTCGCGCTGCCACGGCTCCAGGACAAGGCTGTTCTTCTCGAGGAAATAGAGCAGATTTTCCTCGGGCAGGTTGAGCGATTTCTTCCGCTCCGTCAGGCCCTCATCCTTCTTCTCCGTCTTGCTGGCGTCATGTGAAGGAGGCAGCGTGCGCCATAAATCGTTGTAGGAGCGCTCTTCGTATTCCAGGCGCTCGCGCAGCCCTTCACGCTGCCGCTCGGACGACAGCTTTGGCGGCCTGTGGTATCGGAACACGCCTTGCTCCATGAGCGCGTGGGCACTATCGAGAATGCTTTCCACGGCTGACAATCCGTGCCGCTCCTCGCATCGGGCAATGTAGCCCTTGGCGAACTCCAGGTAGCTCAGGATTCCCCCGGCGTCGGTCCACTGCTGGAAAAGGTGGTTGTTCTTGAAGAAATGATTGTGTCCGAGCGCCGCATGCGCCGTCACCAGGGCCTGCAGGGCCATGGTGTTTTCCTCCATCAGGTAGACGATGCAGGGATTGGAATTGATGACCAGTTCATAGGCCAGCCCCCGGCCGCCCTTGCGGTAGAGAAAGTCCTGGTACAGGAAATGCTTGCCGAACGACCAATGACGATACATCAGCGGCATGCCGACCGATGAATAAGCGTCGAGCATCTGTTGCGAAGAAATGATTTCCATCTGCACCGGATAGGTGTCCAGCTTGAGCTCCTCGACGGCGATTGCCGCGATCGCCTCATAAGCCTGCGACAATTTCTGGAAATCCCAGTCGGATCCGGAAAAGAGCAAACCCGGTTTGCTGGCTGTCCTGGCCATGGTTTCCCCTCAGGCACTCTTCCGGAGCGCGGGCTGTTTGGCAAAGAGCTGACGAAAGACAGGATAAATATCGGCGGCCGTGGCTATTCGGCTCATCTGGAAGTTCGGCCAGTTTGACTCAATGGCGCTGTAGGCCCGCCAGAGCGACGTCCCGTTTTCGGTCGCGCCGAAGATGTGGCTCTCGCGTTCGTCGATGATCTCGACATAGGCGAAATACTGGCACAGGCGCATGAGCTTGCCGTTCAGCAGGGCGATGCAGCGCTCGGAATCGGTGGCGAAATTGTCGCCGTCCGAGGCCTGGGCGGCGTAGATGTTCCACTCGCTCGCGGGATAACGCTGCTCGATGACGCGATGCATTTCCTCGAGTGCGGTGGAAACGATGGTGCCGCCGCTTTGCGTGCAGTAGAAAAAGGTTTCCTCATCCACCTCCTGCGCTTCGTGCGTGTGGCGGATGAAGACGATTTCGGTGCGCTCATAACGTCTTTTCAGGAACAGGTGCAGCAGCACGAAGAAGCGCTTGGCAAGGTCCTTCTCGCGCTCGCCCATCGAGCCCGACACATCCATCAGGCAGAACATGACCGCTTTCGCATTCGGCACCGGGCGCGGGTCGAAGCGGTTGAACCGGATGTCGACCGGGTCGACGAAGGCAATCCGCCGGCGTCGGCGCTCCAGCCGCTCGATCTCCTCTTTGAGGGCCGCGACGCGCTCGCGTGTCTGAGCATTGGGCGGTGCGGCCTCCAGCGAGGCGAGGTCCTGCAGGATCGCATCTACCGCCGCTTGCTTGGGGCGCCTGAGCGCAATGCGGCGGCCGTGGCTGTTGCGCATCGTGCGGCCGACATTGATGTTGGTCGGCGAACCGGTGGCCGCGAAACCCGCCCGGCGTGGCTTGAAGGCAAGGATCTCCTTGAGATTGAGCTTCACCAGGTCGGGCAGTTCGAGATCCTCGAAGAAAAGATCGAGCACCTCCTCGCGCGACAGGACGAAACGAAAGTCGTCCTCGGACGCGGTGTTTCCCGGTGACGAACCGCCCTTGCCTCCGCCCTGGCCAGGCTTGGGGATCAGATCACCCTGGGCGAATTGCCTGTTGCCCGGCAGAATGTGCCGGCGCCGGCCGGTGTCCCTGGCGTCGTTGAAGGTCGGCTCGCCGGTGCCTCTCTCGGGCATCGGCACGACATGGTCCGCGTCCACGTCGGCGATCCGCCCAGCGCGGATCTGGTCGCGAATGCTGCGCTTGAGTTCCTCGCGGGCACGCCTGAGGAAGCGCTGGCGATTGCCAAGGCTTTTGTCCTTCGGATTGAGGCGACGGTCGATAAAGATCGGCATGCAACCATTCGGGCTGCTCTCAGCCCGCCTTGTTCACCCGCATGTACCAATCGACCAGCCGGCGGACCTGCCGTTCCGTATAACCGCGCTCCACCATCCGCTGGACGAATTCACTGTGCCGTTTTTCGGTGACGCTGTCCTGCTTGGAGCCGAAGCTGATCACCGGCAGGAGGTCCTCGACCTGGCCGAACATGCGCTTTTCGATCACCTCGCGCAGCTTCTCGTAGCTCGTCCATGACGGGTTGCGACCGTGGTTGCGCGCCCGGGCACGCAGCGTGAACTTCACCACCTCGTTGCGGAAATCCTTCGGATTGGCGATGCCTGCCGGCTTTTCGACTTGCGACAATTCGCTGTCCAGCACCTCGCGGTTTAGGATTTGGCCGGTATCGGGGTCCTTGTAGTCCTGGTCCTCGATCCAGGCATCGGCATAGGCGATGTAGCGGTCGAACAGGTTCTGGCCATATTCGCTATAGGACTCCAGATAGGCCTTCTGGATTTCGTGGCCGATGAACTCGGCGTAACGGGCGGCCAGTTCCGACTTGATGAATTCGAGATAGGCCGCTTCCATCTCCTTCGGAAACTGCTCCCGCTTGATCGCCTCTTCCAGTATGTACATCAAATGCACCGGATCGGCGGCCACTTCCGCGGTGTCATAGTTGAACGTCTGTGACAGGATCTTGAAGGCAAAGCGCGTGCTGACGCCGGTCATGCCTTCGTCGACGCCGGCGGCGTCGCGATATTCCTGGACTGACTTCGCCTTCGGGTCGACTTCCTTCAGGTTCTCACCGTCATAGGCGCGCATTTTGGTGTGCAGCGGCGAATTGTCGTGCTCGGCAAGGCGCGTCGATACGCTGAACCGGCTGAGGATGTCCAACACCTCGGGCGCGCAGGGGCTGGCGGCCAATTCACTCTCGCGCAGCAGTTTTTCGTAGATTTGCCTTTCTTCGGTGATGCGTAGGCAATACGGCACCTTGACCACGAGAATGCGATCGAGAAACGCCTCATTGTTCTTGTTGTTCTTGAACTGTTGCCACTCGGATTCGTTGGAATGGGCAACGATGATGCCCTGGTAGGGAAAGGCACCGAAATTCTCGGTGCCGTTGTAACTGCCTTCCTGGGTCGCCGTCAGCAATGGATGCAGCACCTTGATCGGCGCCTTGAACATCTCGACGAATTCGAGCAGACCCTGCGTCGTCCGGTTCAGTCCACCGCTGTAGGAATAGGCGTCGGGGTCGGACTGGCTGAAATTTTCCAATTGCCTGATGTCGACCTTGCCAACCAGGGCTGAGACATCCTGATTGTTCTCGTCGCCAGGCTCTGTCTTGGCAATGCCGATCTGGCGCAGCCGCGACGGCATCAGTCTGACGACGCTGAATTTGGAAATGTCGCCGGACAATTCGTCGAGGCGCTTGGCCGCCCATGGCGAGATAAGCCCGTTCAGGCGGCGCCGGGCTATTCCGTATTTGTCCTCCAGGAGATCGCCCATGCGATCCGGATGGAACAGGCCAAGCGGCGATTCGAAAACCGGACTGATCTGGTTGCCGACCTTCAGCGTGTAGATCGGGCGCTCCTCCATCAATTTCTTCAACCGTTCGGCCAAGGAGGACTTACCGCCGCCGACCGGGCCTAGGAGGTAAAGGATCTGCTTGCGCTCCTCGAGGCCCTGAGAGGCATAGCGGAAATATCCGGCGATGCGCTCGATCGTATCCTCCATTCCGTAGAAATCGGAAAAGGAGGGATATATCTTGACGGTCCGGTTCGAGAAAATGCGGCCGAGCCGCTCGTCCTTGCTGGTGTCGACCAGGTCAGGCTCGCCGATCGCCTCGACCATTCGTTCCGGCGCCGAGGCATACATCGACTTGTCCTCGCGGCAGGCAAGCAGATATTGCTGGAGACTTATCTCCTCCTGGGCGGCGTTTGCATAAATTTCCGAAAACAGGTGGAAGACGTCGGATGGGTTCTCACGCATGATCATTGCCTTCAGAGCCATTCTGGCGGGGCCCACACATTCAACTGCGGGAAGGCATTGTTTGTTCCGTCGACGCGCGTGCATCTGGCATCAAAATCCTGGCATCGCTCCAGCCCGAATGGCTGCCTGTCCTGATTGAGCGCTCGCAGCGTCCGCGGAGACTCTTGCGATCTGGAGATCGACCGCGATTTCGGCAGGGATGGAGACATGCTGACCGCCGCGGCGCCCTGTGGCTGGATCATGCCAAAAGCGGCGGCGGGATATTGCCGTGCGGACATCCGCGGGTGCAACTGCTCTTCGTGAATGGGAGAAATTTGCATGAATGGCGCCGATGTTCTGTGCGACGTGCTGCTGGCCAATGATGTGAAGGTGTGCTTCGCCAATCCCGGCACATCCGAAATGCATTTTGTCGCCGCGCTCGACCGTAAGCTCGAGATGCGTTGTGTGCTTGGCCTGTTCGAGGGCGTGGTGACCGGTGCGGCCGACGGCTATGCGCGCATGACCGACTGTCCCGCCGCGACGCTGCTGCATACCGGGCCGGGGCTGGCCAATGGTCTTGCCAACATGCACAACGCCCGGCGCGCCATGAGCCCGATGATCAACATCGTCGGCGACCACGCCTCATACCATTTGCCACTAGACGCGCCGCTGACCAGCGATATCGAAGGCCTCGCGGCGCCGATGTCCAACTGGATTCGACGCATCGAAGGGCCCGCCGATGTCCAGCCGGCCACGGAGGCGGCCTTTCGCGCCTCGCTGACGCCGCCCGGCGTCACGACGCTGATCCTGCCGGCTGATGCCGCATGGGGCGACGCCAACGCGGTTTCGCCCGGCAAGGTGGAACTCGCATCGCCGCCAGCCGTCGGCATGGAGGCCGTGCGAACGATCGCTACCGCGATCCGCGCGACTCCGGGCCGTGTTGGCATGGTCGTCCGGGGGCGGGCGGCACGGGCCGATGCTCTTGAAATCGCCGGCCAGATTTCGACGGCCTGCGATGTCAGGCTGTTCAGCGAGGTCCTGATCGCCCGGATGCAGCGCGGGCGCGGGCGTGTCGCGCCGACGCGCATCCCCTATCCGGTCGACGCGGCGACGGCGATGCTCAGGGATATCGACGTCCTTGTGCTGGTCGGCGGAAAGGAGCCGGTCGCCTTCTTTGCCTATCCGGGAAAACCGGGACGGCTTGTCCGTGATGACTGCCAGGTGCTGACGCTCGCAGCCCATGGGCAGGACTTGCATGCGGCGCTCGAAGCGCTTCGCGACGAACTGGGCGTCAAGCGGTCACAGCTGACGGCGGTTGCCAGTGCCTTCCCTGGCGAGGCAACGCCGAATGGCCGGCTGACGGAAGATGCCATTGCGCTGTCCGTCGCGAGAAAGCTGCCGGCCGACGCGATAGTCTGCGACGAGGCCGTCACCTCGGCGCGACGTTTCTTCGCGCTGTCGGCCTTTGCCGCGCCGCATGATTACATGATGGGCACGGGCGGGTCGATCGGCGGCGGCATTCCGCTGGCGACAGGTGCGGCGATCGCCTGTCCCGGCCGCAAGGTGATCAATCTCGAGGCAGATGGCAGCGGCATGTACACGGTGCAGGGGCTATGGACGCAGGCGCGGGAACATCTCGACGTCGTGACGATCGTCTTTTCCAACCGCACCTATGCGATCCTGCATGGCGAGATGCGTAATGTCGGCGTGAACGCGATCGGCGAGAATGCTAGGCGCATGCTCGATCTCGACCATCCGGCGCTGGACTGGGTTTCGCTGGCCAAAGGCATGGGCGTGGAGGCGGCGCGTGCGGATAGCTGCGAACGTTTCGACGCGCTGCTCGACGCTGCCTTGTCTCGACCGGGGCCGTTTCTGATCGAAGCGGTCATTTGAACGCAGCGTGAGAGGCGCAGGGCTGGCTCGCAGCTTGGCCTACCAGCGCGTCTGTTCGCCGGGCGCCGCGGGCTCGATCGCCAGGGCGTGCACGCCCGCTTTCAACTCGTCGGCCAGAAGCTGGTTGACGGCGCGATGACGGTCGATGCGGCTCATGCCCGTAAAACTCCGAGAGACGATGCGGACCCGGAAATGCGTCTCGCCGGCGCCGTCGAATTCTGTGTGGTGACCGGATTCCATGTGATGATGGCCGGCGTGGAGATGGCTTTCGTTGAGGATGACGAGCCGCTCGGGCGAAAATGCCTTGTTGAGCTTGTCTTCCATGGTCGCCTGTATGGACATCGTCTTTTCCCTTCACCACATATGGCTGGCTCGCCGCCATGAAAACCGAAAATCGGTTTCACCAGGCCGCCGACGTACAACAAAATCGGTCATTCGCCCGCTTTAAGCCGCGATTCAGCGGTTAGGGCGATGATCGCGAAAATGTCAATTCTTGTTTCGCATCTGCGAACGCCCCATAAATGGGTGAGATGAAGCCGTATCCCAAATATTTCGAGAAGATTCGCGTCCGTCCAGACAAGGACGCGGAGGTGAAGGCGCACGCGCCGATTTGCCAGTGGGATGGCTGCAAGGAGGCGGGCACGCATCGCGCGCCTGTCGGGCGCATGAAGGAGGGCGAGTATTTCCGCTTCTGCTTCGACCATGTGCGCGAGTACAACAAGGGCTTCAACTACTTCTCCGGCGTGCCGGACACCGAGGTCGCCCGCTTCCAGAAGGAAGCGATGACCGGCCATCGGCCGACCTGGAAGATGGGCGTCAACGGCGCCTCGACACGCTCCTCGCCCGATATGGCGCAGATGCGCTCCGGCCGCGCCGGCTACTACAACCGCATGCGCGACCCGTTCGACCTGTTCAAGGGGCCGAAGGATCCGCGCGAGGCACGCGAGCGCAAGGCCAAGCCCCTTGAGGCCAAGGCGCTGGAAACGCTTGGCCTTGATACAAAGGCGACTGGCAAGGACATCAAGGCGCGCTATAAGGAACTGGTGAAGCGTCACCATCCGGATGCGAATGGCGGCGACAGAGGTTCGGAAGACCGGTTCCGCGATGTGCTTCAGGCCTATCGCGTGCTCAAACAGGCAGGCCTGTGCTGAGCGACCCCATGGTTTGTGTCGTTTTCCAACTTTCATAAGGTTGGAAAAGGCTCTAAGACCGCCCCCGAACAAAATGGATTGCCGGCGCAACGCGACGTTTCGCCCGTGGAGACGTTGAGAGATATGAACAAGGTCGATCGCGACATCGCCAATCTGCCCGACACGACGGTGTCGGTGAAGGAGAAATTCGGCTTCGAGTCCAAGATGGTGGTGCCGGCCTATTCGGTGACATCAGAGCATGTGCCCGACATCGATCCCGACTATCTGTTCGACAAGGCGACGACCTTGGCGATCCTCGCCGGCTTCGCCTACAACCGCCGCGTCATGGTCTCGGGCTATCACGGCACCGGAAAATCGACCCATATCGAACAGGTCGCCGCCCGCCTCAACTGGCCGTGCGTGCGCGTCAACCTCGACAGCCATGTCAGTCGTATCGATCTTGTCGGCAAGGACGCGATCGTCGTCAAGGACGGCCTGCAGATCACCGAATTCCGCGACGGCATCCTGCCCTGGGCCTACCAGCACAATGTCGCGCTGTGTTTCGATGAGTATGACGCCGGCCGTCCGGATGTGATGTTCGTCATCCAGCGCGTGCTGGAATCGTCCGGCCGCCTGACGCTGCTCGACCAGAGCCGGGTCATCCGCCCGCATCCGGCGTTCCGCCTGTTTTCGACCGCCAACACGGTCGGGCTGGGCGACACTACCGGCCTTTATCACGGCACCCAGCAGATCAATCAGGCGCAGATGGACCGGTGGTCGATCGTCACCACGCTGAATTATCTGCCGCACGACAATGAAGTGAACATCGTGCTCGCCAAGGCCAAGCATTATCGCGACACCAAAGGCAAGGACATCGTCAACAAGATGGTGCGCGTCGCCGACATGACGCGCTCGGCCTTCATCAATGGCGATTTGTCGACGGTGATGAGCCCGCGTACCGTCATCACCTGGGCCGAGAATGCCGAAATATTCGGCGATGTCGGCATGGCGTTCCGGCTGACCTTCCTCAACAAGTGCGACGAGCTGGAACGTTCGGTGGTCGCCGAGTTCTACCAGCGCGCCTTCGGCCAGGATCTGCCAGAGAGCGCGGCCAACGTGGTGCTGGGCTAAGCAGAGCCTCGATGGCGGGTCCAGGCGACAACACGCGCAATAAGTCGAAGACGGGGTCTGAAGCCGACAGCTTCAAGCGCGCCGTCACCGTCTGCATGCGCGCCATCGCCGGCGACAAGGAGATGGAAGTCGGCTTCGCCAAGGACAGGCCGGCGCTGGCGGGCAGCCGCGCGCGGCTGCCCGAACTGCCCAAGAAGGCATCGAAAGCCGACATCGCGATCACCCGCGGGCTCGGCGATTCCATGGCGTTGAAGCGCGCTTGCCATGATGTTCGCATCCACAGCAAGCTGGCGCCCGAAGGCAAGGCCGCCCGCGCCATCTACGATGCGGTCGAGCAGGCTCGCGTCGAGGCGATCGGCAGCCGCGCCATGCAGGGCGTCGCCGACAATATCGGCTCGATGCTTGAGGATAAATACACCAAGGCCAACCTCGTCGACGTCAAGGACAAGGCCGACGCGCCCATCGAGGAGGCGCTCGCGCTGATGGTGCGCGAAAAGCTGACCGGCCGGCCGGTGCCGAAGAGCGGCGAGCGGCTGGTCGAACTCTGGCGGCCCTGGGTCGAGGAGAAAGCCAGAGCCGACCTCGACGGCCTGTCGGAAAAGCTCGAGGATCAGCAGGCCTTCGCCCGCGTCGTGCGCGAGATGCTCGCCTCCATGGAAATGGCCGAGGAACTCGGCGACGACCAGGAGACCGAAGACTCCGAGGACAATGACGACAACCAGCCGCAAGGCGAGGAACAGAGCGAGGAGGGCGGCGAAGACGATTCCGGCTCCGAGCAGTCGCAGTCCGAGGATGCCGAGGCGTCGGCAGACGACGAGCAATCGGCGGAGACCGAAGCCTCCGACGCAACGGCCGACGATCTGTCCGACGATGACGATGCCGACGCCGAGACACCCGGCGAGGCACGCCGCAACGACAATCCCTTCACCAATCTGCCGAAGGAAATCGACTACAAGATCTACACGTCAGCTTTCGACGAGACGGTTGGCGCCGAGGAGCTTTGCGAAGAGGAAGAGCTCGACCGGCTGCGCGCCTTCCTCGACAAGCAGCTCGCCAATCTGTCGGGCGTCGTCGGTCGGCTCGCCAACCGGCTGCAGCGCCGCCTGATGGCGCAGCAGAACCGGTCCTGGGATTTCGACCTGGAAGAGGGCTATCTCGACCCGGCGCGGCTGGTGCGCGTGGTCATCGACCCGATGCAGCCGCTGTCGTTCAAGCAGGAGCGCGACACCAAATTCCGCGACACGGTGGTGACGCTGGTGCTCGACAATTCCGGTTCGATGCGCGGCCGGCCGATCACCGTCGCCGCCACCTGCGCCGATATCCTGGCGCGCACGCTGGAGCGCTGCGGCGTCTCGGTCGAGATCCTCGGCTTCACCACGCGGGCATGGAAGGGCGGGCAGGCGCGCGAGAAATGGCTGAAGGACGGCAAGCCGCCGAACCCCGGCCGGCTCAACGATCTGCGCCACATCATCTACAAGTCGGCCGACCATCCTTGGCGGCGGGCGCGGCGCAATCTCGGCCTGATGATGCGCGAAGGCCTGCTCAAGGAAAACATCGACGGCGAGGCGCTGCTGTGGGCGCACAACCGGCTGATCGCCCGGCCCGAACAGCGCAAGATCCTGATGATGATCTCGGACGGCGCGCCCGTCGACGATTCGACGCTGTCGGTCAATCCGGGCAATTATCTCGAACGCCATCTGCGCGCCGTCATCGAGCTGATCGAGACGCGTTCGCCGGTCGAACTGCTGGCCATCGGCATCGGCCATGACGTGACCCGCTATTACAGGCGCGCCGTCACCATCGTCGATGCCGAGGAACTGGCCGGCGCCATGACCGAGCAACTGGCTTCGTTGTTTGCCGAGGAAAGCGCGAAGGATACGCGGCGCGGCGGCACACGACGCGCCGGATGATCCTTTCGCGGCGCGGGCTTCGGGACACGCCTTTCGCCGCCATCGCCTTGCTTGCCGGCATGGCTTCGGCGCCAGCCGGTTCGGCCGGCTCGGCCGCAGTTGAGCCTGTCGCAATCTCGGCCCGCCCGATCACCGAATTCCATATTGGCGGTACCGACAAGCAGTTTGGCCAACTCGAATTCGTCGGCGGGCTGGAGATGACCTCGCCATCACACGATTTCGGCGCGCTGTCGGCCTTCCGGTTTCTGAAAGCCGGCAGCGATTTCATCGGTGTGGCCGATACCGGTTACTGGTTCTTCGGCTCCGTGGCCCGAGACGCCGACGGGCGACCCGTCGGCATCCAGAAATTTCGCATGCAGCAAATGGTCGACCAGAGCGGCCAGCCGATCGACGAAAAACGGGAAATCGATGCCGAGGGCCTCGCGGTCAAGGACGGCATTGCCACCGTCGGTTTCGAGCGCAACCACCGCGTCGTCCAGTTCAGGATCGACCCGGACAACATGAAGGCGCCGTTCAGGCAGCTGGATTTCCTGGTGCCGGCGGGGGACCTGCGGCAGAACCGCGGCTTCGAGACAGTCACCCATTCAAATGCCAACGGCCAGCATCGGGGCGGCCTTGTCGTGGTCTCGGAAAGGAGCCTCGACAAGACCGGCAACATCTACGCCGCCATCATCGAAGGGCCGCGCAAGGGCGTCTTCACAGTCAAGCGCAGCGGCGATTTCGACATCACCGACGGCGCCTTTCTGCCCGATGGCGACCTTTTGCTGCTGGAGCGCAGCTTCACCATGACGGGCGGCGGCCTCAAGATGCGGCTGCGGCGCATTTATGGAGAGAGCGTCGAGAAGGGCGCCGTTGCCGACGGGCCGGTGCTGCTGCAAGCCGACATGGGCTACCAGATGGACAATATGGAAGGGCTAGACGTCTGGACCCGCGATGACGGCGCGCTGATGGTTTCGCTGATCTCCGACGACAACCAGTCGATCCTGCAGCGCAATCTCTATCTGGAATTCATTCTGCACCAGGATTGAGTGGCAGCTCCGCCGCGACGCCTATTGGCGATTTGGTCCATGCGTTGGCCATCCCAGCGTTCTCCCTGACAGACCACTAAATCTGAATGAGTTTATCGACCATGACCGTGTTCAGCGGTCAAACTAGCCCCGGCTGCCGACGATCTTGGTCAAGATCATGAGGCTTTGGTGGCTATCCAAATGACATGACGCGCGCCGCGCTTGCCGTTGGCGCGCGTGTTGACTTCCTCGACGGCGAAAGCTGCCTGTTTCAGCCGCCGCGTGAAGCCGGCATCAGGTCCCTGCGACCACACCGCCAGCACGCCGCCCGGCTTGAGGGCGGTACGCGCGGCGGAGAGGCCAGCCACGCTGTAGAGGGCGTCATTGCCTTTGTGGACGATGCCCTCGGGGCCATTGTCGACGTCGAGCAGGATGGCGTCCCAGGCTCCGGCCCCGGACCGTATCAACTGGCCGACATCGGTTTCGCGGATGGTGACGCGGGAATCATCGAGCGACCCGGCGAAAATCTCGGCCATTGGGCCGCGCGCCCAGGCGACGACGGCCGGCACCAGTTCCGCGACAACGACCTCGACATTGTCGCCCAGTTCGGCGAGAGCAGCGCGCAGCGTAAAACCCATGCCAAGCCCGCCGATCAGGATCTTCGGCTGCCAATGGCCCGCAATCCTTTGGCAGGACAGTTTCGCCAGCGCTTCCTCGGAGCCGTTCAGCCGGCTGTTCATCAGCTCGTTGGTGCCGAGCATGATCGAGAATTCGGAACCGCGCCGTTTCAGCCGCAATTCCTGCTGGCCGTCGGGCGTTTTCGCGGACTCCAGCTGGATCCAGGGAATCACCGCTTAGGCCGCGGCAATGGCCGGCTGGCTCCAGCGGGCGGCGAGCAGCCGGTAGGGAATCAGTGCCACGACGGCGATGATCAGCTTCACGCTGAGGTCGCCGAGCGCCCAGGACACCCAGCGCATGGCATCGACATGAAACACGCCCATCAAGGGGGCGCTTTCGAGCGCGAAACTATCGCTTGGACCGACAAAGGCAAAGGCGGCCGAAAAAGCCACACTGAAGAACACGACGGTGTCGAACACCGATCCGACCAGCGTGCCGATGATCGGTGCCCGCCACCAGCTCTGCCGACGCAGCCGGTTGAACACGGTGACATCGAGCAACTGCGCGGTCAGGAAGGCAGCGCCCGAAGCGGCCGCGATGCGCACCAGCCGGTCGGCTGATGTCTCGAACTCGATCAGGCCATGACGGAACAGGAAGGGCGGGACCAGGATCGAGCACACCACCGCCGTCATGAAGCCGACAAAGACGATCCGGCGCGCCACGGCAGGTCCGTAGCGGCGGTTGGCAAGGTCGGTGACCAGGAAGGAAAAGGGATAGGTGAAGGCGCCCCAGGTCAAAACGTCGGCGAGCGACAGGCCGCCGATCTGGCCCCGCATGGGGAACTGGACGAGGATGTTCGAAGCCACGACGACAAGCGCCATGGCGGCCACAAAGGGCAGGTATCGCGAAAAGGAAGACATTTTTTTATCCTGGGTAATGGAACCAGCGGAGCGTTTTTGCCGAAAACCGGATCACGCTCGCTTCGTAGTCGAGCATCGGGTTGTCGAACCTTGCGGATCTATCCGATGCTCAGTGGCCAACAAGAGGTTGGCCAGGGCGGTTTTCCCCCGCCTGAGAGACGAATTAAGCGGCAGCCTGTTCGGCGGTTTTCTTGGCGATCTGCTTCTTCAAGAGACGCGCGCGCTGCGACAGCTCCTTGACGTCGGCCTTGGCCAGGAAGGCATCGAGGCCGCCGCGATGTTCGACCGAACGCAGCGCGTTGGCAGAAATGCGCAGGCGCACATTCTGGTTCAGCGCTTCCGAAATCAGCGTCACATTGACGAGGTTCGGCAGGAAACGACGCTTGGTCTTGTTGTTCGCGTGGCTCACATTGTTGCCGGTCTGGACTGCCTTGGCAGTGAGTTCGCAGGTGCGGGACATGGTTCTAACCTTCAGTTCTCTCGTGGCCTGCCAAACTTTTGTGCCCACGCGGGTGGCGCGCGGTTCTGGTCAGGCGGCCTTATGGAAAAGTTGGCGTTCCTTAGTTGCATTTCACCGGGGCGTCAAGCTCCGGCTTCCCCACGGAAGCGCCCGGCATTTCATATTAAGGCCGGATTTCACCCTATAAGCGGTCTCACAGGGACATGCCAGACCGGAGTCGCCCGCCTCCGGCCGAAAATCAAGGATCCGATCCCGCCATGCCTCGTTCGTCTCACGCGCTTGTTGCCGCGCTTGCCGTCGCCTTGCCGTCCGCCGCGTCCGCTGCCTCGCCGCAGTCGTTCAAGGGCGAGTACACGGTGTCGTTTCTGGGTCTCTCGATCGCGAGGTCGACTTTCTCCAGCCACTATGAGAATGGCGCCTACGCGATCGAAGGCAGTGTCTCCGCGGCGGGTCTCGCCAAGCTGTTCGACGACACGCGGGGCACGATCTCGTCCAAGGGTACGATCTCCGGGCAGAAGATGGTGCCGGAGGCATTCCGTGCCGACTACACTTCCGGCAAGAAGGCATCCTCGATCGACATTCGCTTTACCAACGGTAACGTGACCTCGACGCAGGTCATCCCCGCCCCCGGCAAGCGCGACCCCGAGGCCTGGGTGCCGATCGGCGCCGGCGACCTGGCATCGGTGCTCGATCCGATGGCCGCCACCGTCATCCATGCCGACAGCCTGGACCAGGTCTGCGGCCGCAAGGTCAAGTTCTATGATGGCGAGATGCGCGCGGACCTGACACTGACCTACGCCTCGAAAGGAACGATCTCGGTGCCGGGCTACAAGGGCGACACCGTTACCTGCCAGATGGGTTTCGAGCCGGTGGCGGGCTATCGCAAGGGCCGCAAGGCGCTCAACTACCTCAAGAACAAAAGCCGCATGATGGTGACGTTTGCACCGCTTGGCCAAACCGGCGTATATGCGCCGATCCACGCCACGGTCGGAACGCAGATCGGTACCTTGACCATCAGCGCCAGGCGGTTCGAAGCAGTACAATAAGGCACGCCACCGGGGACAGGATGGGACGCGCCACTGGAGACAAAATGGGGCGCGCAACACTGATCGGCTTTTCGGCGGTCGCCATGTGGGCGTTGCTTGCGTTGCTGACGGATGCGTCCGGCAAGGTGCCGCCATTCCTGTTGTCGGCGATCACTTTCTCGATCGGCACAGGCGTAGGGCTTGTCGCGCGACTGTTCATGCCGGCCACAGATAGGAGCCAGAAAATCCCTCCCCAGGTCTGGGTGGTCGGTATTGCTGGCCTGTTCGGTTACCACTTCTTTTATTTTACCGCACTGCGCAACGCGCCGGCGGTGGAGGCGAGCCTGATTGCTTATCTCTGGCCACTGCTGATCGTGCTGGGCTCGGCGCTGATGCCGGGCGAAAAACTGGCTTGGAATCATGTCGTCGGCGCGCTGCTCGGCCTTGCCGGCACCGTGCTGATCGTCACCAAGGGCGGCAGCTTGGCCTTCGACGCGCGCTATGCCTTCGGCTATACCATGGCCGCCGTCTGCGCCCTGCTATGGTCGTCCTATTCACTGCTGTCGCGACGTTTCCCGTCGGTGCCGACCAGCATCGTCACCTGGTTCTGCGCGGCAACCGCCGTGCTGTCGCTCGCCTGCCACCTGGCGCTCGAGGAAACAGTGCTGCCTGACGGCGCCGGCCAGTGGTTGGCCGTGCTCGGGCTAGGCCTGATGCCGGTGGGCGCTGCCTTCTATGCCTGGGACATCGGCGTCAAGCGCGGCAACATCCAGGTGCTGGGTGCCGCAAGCTACGCGGCACCGCTTTTGTCGACGCTGGTGCTGATCGCGGCCGGTGCCGCCGAGCCTTCGTTGCGCATTCTGGCCGCCTGCGTGCTCATCACGGGCGGCGCGGCGCTGGCGGCAAAGTCGCTCTTCTTGCGCAAGCCAGCGGCGACCGGGAGCGGAGCCAAGGCATCCGAAAGCGGAGCCAGGGCATCCGAAAGCGAAGCCGGGGCATCCGAAAGCGGGGCCGGGGCATCCGAAGGCGGAGCCAGGGCATCCGAAGGCGGAGCCAGGGCATGACGATGCCGTTTGCCGGCGGCATCGACGCCAATGCCAATGCAACGCTGATCTTTTCGCTGGTGGCGGCGGTGATCTATGCATTCACGCTTGGCATGCGGCCGACGCTGGCCCGCTCGGCGGCAAAGACGCTCGCCGTGGCCATGCTCGCCGTACTCGCCGCAATCCAGGGCGGCCCGCTGCTGCTGGTCGCCGCCCTTGCGCTGAGCGCGGTTGGTGACGCCTTCCTGTCGCGCGACGGGGAAAAGGCATTTCTCGGCGGGCTGGCGAGCTTTCTCGTCGCCCACATCATCTATGCCGCGCTGTTCCTGCGTAGCGGTGGCGGATTGGAGTTGCTTGCCGCCGAATCCTGGCTGGGCGCGATTGCACTGGCCATGGCGGTGTTCGCGATTGTCATGCTGGCGGCGCTCTGGCGCCGTGTCGGTCCCGGCCTGCGTAGTCCGATCGCGGCCTATATCCTTGCGATCCTGGCCATGGGCATGTCGGCGCTGACGACAAACAGTAGCTGGGTGATCGGCGGCGTGGTGCTGTTCATGGCATCGGACGGGCTGCTCGCCACGGAGAAATTCCTGGTCGCCGCCATATCACCGCAGCGTGCCTTGATGCGCCTCGCCGTCTGGGTGCTGTACTACGCCGCCCAGTTCGCGATTACCCTGGGTTTCCTGCTGGGTTAGGGCTGCCAGCCCGGCTCGGCGAGTTCGAAGGCGGCGAAATCGAAACCCGGCGCGACGGTGCAGCCGACCAGCGTCCACTCGCCCAGGCTGCGCGCGGATTGCCACCAGCCTGCCGGCACGACGATTTGCGGCCGTTCGCCCGCCGCGAGGTCGATGCCGAGAACCTGCTCGATAATGGCGCCGCCTTCTTCCCACATCGACAGCGCCAGCGGGGCACCGGCATAAAAATGCCAGACCTCGGCGGCGTCCCTGACCCGATGCCAGGCCGAAAGCTGGTGCCGTTCCAGCAGGAAATAGATGGCGGTCGAATGACCCCGCACGCCGCCGGCTTCGTCACGAAAAGTTTCCGCGTACCAGCCTCCTTCCGGATGCGGCTTCAGTGCGAGCGTTGCTATGATATCCGCGGAACTGGTCATCGGCAGAAAGCCAACACGGCGCTCAGAAATTGTCCTTGCGCTTGCGGAGCTCGGCGAAGACCTCGGCATCTCCAGCCTTCTCCATGCCCAGATGCTTGCGGATTGCCGGATCGTGCCAGCGCAGGAAGGGATTGGTCGACAGTTCCTCGCCGATCGTCGTCGGCAGCGTCGGCTTGTTGTCGACCCGCAGCGCCTCGATCCGCGCGGCACGCTCCTTCAAGGCCGAATTGGTGGGGTCGACGCTCAGCGCGAAACGGGCATTGGCGAGCGTATATTCGTGGCCGCAATAGACTGTCGTCTCGGCCGGAAGGGCCGCGAGCTTCTTCAGCGATTCGTACATCACCGGCGGCTTGCATTCGAACAGCCGGCCGCAACCCAGCGCGAACAGCGTATCCGCGGTGAACGCCACTTTCGATGCCGGCAGATGGTAGGAGACATGGCCGGCGGTATGTCCGGGCGTGGCGATCACCTCGATGCGCTCATCGCCGAGATGAAGGATGGAGCCTTCTTCGACGGTTTCGTCGATGCCGGGAATCTTGGCCTTTTCCGCCTCCGGGCCGACAATGCGCAGCTTGAAGCGCTCCTTGAGCGCCAGATTGGCCTCGACATGGTCGACATGGTGATGCGTGGTCAGGATCATCGTCGGCGTCCAGCCGGTGCGCTTGATCGCGGCGAGGATCGGCGCCTCCTCGGGCGCGTCGACGATTGCGGTCTGGCCGCTTTCGGGATCATGCACCAGCACACCGAAATTGTCGGTGCGGCACATGAACTGTTCGATTTCGACCGGCATCGCATCTCTCCATTTACCGCTGCAGACATAGGGTGCCGCTGCGTGAATGTCATCCCGGGTGTCAAAGCGAATGACATCCGAATGTCATCCTGGAATGTCAAATTGACATCCGCCGTGCCGCCCGCTGTGGACCTTTTGTTGAATCCGCCCGACATCACGGCTACATCCCTGACATGCACTCCGACATCGTCGACCTTCGCTCCTTCTATTCGACAACGCTCGGCCGGTTCGCCGAGCATTCGATAACCATGGCGCTATCGTCGATATGGGCCGCGGTGCCCAATGAGCGGCTGGTCGGTCTCGGCTATACCTTGCCCTGGCTGGAGCGCTTCGGCTCCGACGCCGAGCGGGTCTTCGCCTTCATGCCGGCGACCCAGGGCGCCGTGGTTTGGCCGGCGACGGGGCCGACGGCAACGGCACTGGTCTTCGACGAGGAGCTGCCGCTGGTCGATTCCTGCATCGACCGCATGCTGCTCGTCCATTCGCTCGAACATGTCGAGAACCCGCGCGAGACACTGAACGAGATCTGGCGGGTGCTGTCGCCGGCGGGGCGCGTCGTCATCGTCGTGCCCAACCGGCGCGGCGTCTGGGCACGCTTCGAACATACGCCGTTCGGCAACGGGCGGCCTTTCTCACGCGGGCAGCTCACCGAGCTGCTGCGCGAGGCGAATTTCACGCCCGCCGCCTGGTCCGATGCGCTGTTTTTCCCGCCATCGCGACGGCGCTTCATGCTGCGCTTCCACAATGTGCTGGAGCGCGCCGGCCGGCGGCTGTGGCCGATCTTCTCCGGCGTCATTGTCGTGGAAGCGCAGAAGCGACTTTATCAAGGCGTGCCGGTGGCCCAGCGCGCGTCTCGTCGCGTCTTCGTGCCGGTGCTGTCGCCACATGGCGCGACACGGCTCGGCCGGCGGGCCGAGGGTAGCGGTACGGCACCGTCGGCTCGGCAAGCGACACCGTCGTGATCGCGATGGAAACTTGCATCGCGCGGCATCTTTCCGACCTATCTGTCGTGCTGGGCTCGCAAAGTGGTTGAGGGGATGCCGCCGTCGGCGCTCTTCATCTCATCCGGTTTCAGCTTCGCTACTTAACGCAAGGACTTTGGCTATGGCTGATCAACTGGACAATCAGGCCACCGTTCAGCCGGTCGCCGTGGTCAGCAGCCTGCGCGATCAGGTGGCGGCGATCAAGCGGGCGCTGATAGAATCGCCGGTTCGCAAATGGTTGCTGTGGACGTCGGCCGGCATCATGGCCGTCATCGTCGCGACGTCGATTGGCCAGGTTCTGCTCAATCGCTGGAACCAACCCTTTTACGACGCGCTCGCGCGCCGCGACATGGCCGCCTTCCTGCATCAGCTTCTCGTCTTTGCCATGATCGCTAGTGGGCTGCTGGTGCTCAACATCGGCCAGACCTGGCTCAACCAGATGATCCGGCTGAAGTTGCGCGAGGCGCTGACGCTGGATTTGATCGACCAGTGGATGCGGCCGGCGCGTGCTTTCCGGCTGGCCAATGCCGGCGCCATCGGCGTCAATCCCGATCAGCGCATGCAGCAGGATGCCGCGCATCTGTCGGACCTGTCGACCGATCTTGGTGTCGGCCTGCTGCAGTCCTTCATCCTGCTGGTGTCTTTCGTCGGCGTGTTGTGGGAGCTGTCTTCGGGTTTCGTGTTCCACATTGGCGGCTGGTCGCTGGCGATACCGGGCTACATGGTCTGGGCGGCGTTCCTCTATGCCGGCACCGCCTCCTGGCTGAGTTGGCTGGTCGGGCGGCCGCTCATCCGCCTCAACAGCGACCGCTACACGCGCGAAGCGGAGCTGCGCTCCTCGATGGTGCGCGTCAACGAGAATGTCGATGCCATCGCGCTGTACCGTGGCGAGAATGATGCCAAGAGACGGCTCGAACTCGACCTCGGCACGGTGCTGGGTGCCATGCGCCGCATCTACACCGCCCAGATCAACCTGTCCTGGGTAACCGACACCTATGGCTGGATCACCGTCGTGGCGCCGATCCTGGTCGCCTCGCCGGTCTATTTCTCGGGCGATATCAGCTTTGGCGGCCTGATGATGGCGGTCGGCGCCTTCAACCAGGTGCATTCGTCGTTGCGCTGGTTCATCAACAACATCGGCAGTATCGCCGACTGGCGTGCCACGCTGATGCGTGTCGCCGACTTCCGCATCGCGCTCGATGAAACCGATGTGCTGCACGACAAGGAGAAGCGTATCTCCTTCGATCAGAACGCCAATGGCAGCCTGACGTTGGAGAAACTCCAGGTGGCCTCGCCGGAGGGCTGTACGAAGCTCTCCGACCAGCATGTCGAAATCCATGCCGGCGAGCGTGTGATGATCACCGGCGAGCCCGGCGCCGGCAAGACGCTGTTCTTCCGCGCCATTGCCGGCCTGTGGCCGTGGGGGAGCGGAAAGATCGGCATGCCGGCGGGAGAAGCCCCCATCTTCGTGCCTCGTGTCCCGTATTTCCCGGCTGGCACGCTGCGCGAGGTTCTTGACCATCCCTATGGTGTTGCTCCTGCAAGCGATGCAGAGATCTCGGCGGTGCTTGGCGAAGTCGGCCTCGGGCGGCTGTCATCCTCGCTCGACCGGTCGGCCCGCTGGGAGCGGGAGTTGGGCGATGACGAACAGCGATCGCTCGCCTTCGCCAGGCTCGCCTTGCGGAAGCCGAAATGGGTGGTTATCGATGAAGCGATGGATGCATTCGACGGCCCGTCGCTAAGGCGCGTGCTGTCGCTGCTGGATAAGCATCTGAAGGACGCCGCGATCATCAATATCGGACGCGGCCTGCACAACAATCAGTTCTTCCCGCGGTCCCTGACGATCGTGAAGGATACCGGCGCGCCCGCCCTGAAACCCGCCCCCGTCCGGGCAGGTGCGATCGAACCGCCGCCAGTCGCCGTACGGCGCAAGGCATAGAACAGCCGGCATTCGGACCGGCCGGGCGCGCGCCTGCCACAAGCTTTATTTCGCCGTGATCGCAAGCGATGTTGCGATCGAAACATCACTTGTGCTGGCCATGCTTGATACGATGAGCCTGCTTGCCTGCCTGGCTTGCGCCGAGGCCGCTCCGGTTCCTTCGGCGCCGGATACGCTGACCGTCGACGTCGAACTGGTGCTGGCGGTCGATATCTCCCTGTCGATGGACGAGACCGAGTTCGCCCTTCAACGCGCCGGCTACGTCGAGGCGCTGAGGCATGCCGATTTCATCGAGGCGGTCCGTTCCGGCCATACGGGCCGCATTGCGCTCGCCTATTTCGAGTGGGCCGGCACGGTGCGCGACGACGCGGTCATCGGCTGGCAGATCATCGACGGCGCCGAGAGCGCCAACAGCTTTGCCGACAAGCTTGCGGCCCGCCCCTTCCGGAGTTTCCGCGGCACCTCGATTTCAAGCGCGCTTGCTTTCGGCACCGAGCTTTTCGACGGCACCAATTTCGCGGGCGAACGCAGCGTCATCGACATATCTGGCGACGGCCCCAACAATATCGGGCCGCCGGTCACCGTGACGCGTGATGCGGCCATTGCCAAGGGCATAGTCGTCAACGGCCTGCCGATCCTGATCAAGCCATCGCCGACCTTCAGCCATCTCGATCAGTATTATGCGCAGTGCGTGACCGGCGGACCTGGTTCCTTCGTGCTGCCGATCCATGCGGCCGCCGAATTCTCGACGGCGATCCGGCGCAAGCTGATTCTGGAAGTCAGCGGCATTCAGGACAAGCCCAAAATCACGCCTGTCGAGATGGACGCCCCGATCGACTGCCTTCTGGGGGAACGGGACAGGCGGTTCCTGTCGGATCCCTATTTCCCGGAACTGGACCGATAGGCCTGGCCGCGGGTCAGGCAGGCCGGGCGCCAAACTCGTTGCGGAACGTGTTGAAGAGATCGCGGCGCCAGCGCCGGCCCTGGACATAACCGTTGACCAGTTCCGGCAAGGAGTAGCCGAGCGCCTTCGACGACCGATTGGCCATATAGCCCTCGAACGCCTCCGGTATCCGGCCCCTGAGAATATCGGCGATGATCTGCCGTGAGATCATGTAGGGCGGAATGTGCGGGTAGCAGCGGGCGATATGCGGGTGCTTGCCCATAAGATTGGCATAGGCTTCGACATAGCCTGTCCTGCGGCCCGAAATCGAATTCTCCGAATTGTATTTCGTCCAGTCGATATCTCCCGACAATTGCGCGCCGAACCGCTGCGCGAGGCGCAGCAGCAACTCCCGGTCCTGCATCCGGGTGATGTCGCTGTCATAGCCGCCAACCGCCAGCAGGGCCTCGCGGCGGGCCGATATCGCCGAGCCGGCGATGAAGATCGTCTGCGCCACAAGCGTGCGCTCCAGTACCATGGAACTCACGAATGCCTCGGGATTGATGCAGTTGGTGGCGCGGCCGCTCTTCAGCGAGACGTATGAGCTCAGCAATACTTCGAGCGACGGATCGTCATCGAACCGGGCCAGCGTGCGCTCAAGCCGGTGCGGCAGGTAGACGTCGTCGGAATCGAGAAATGTCACCACGGGGGTCCGCGCACGTTCGATGCCGGCGTTCCTGGCGGCGTTGGCGCCGCGCCATTTCGCGCCGACATAGATCAGCCGCGGATCGCTGATGCGGGCGAGCGCCGCCTCGGTTCCGTCGGTCGAGCCATCGTCGACGACGATATGCTGGAACCGCGGCATGCTCTGGGAAAGCACGCTTTCGACGGCGCGGAGCACCGTTTCGCGCCGGTTGTGGGTCGGTGTGATGACCGTGATGAGGGGCGCCTGCTCCGTCTTCCCGGTCATATCGCGTCAGCCGTCTTGAACGCAAAAACACACTTCGCGCCAGGTCCTTTGATCTTCAGGATGGTTGAACGGATCGGACTTCCCCCTGGATGGCCCTCATCGGATTCGGCGCGACGCTACAAAGAACAACCTGTTATGTCATCCTATTCTGCTGTCGTTCGACCGACAAGGCGTGATGAATTCCGGCTCCTGAAGCTTTAACTGCAACACCATCGCTGCCTTCGAGGCTTGCGAAGTGGCGTTGACGATCAACTTTCGCAAGGGCGATCGAATCCACCGCTAAAATCTTCTAGCTGTGCCCGACATAGTCGGGCACGATCTCGATGTCGTCGCTGACCAGGCCTGTAGCGAGACTGAACTGGCCCCAAAACGCCAAACTGTAGAATGCAAGGCCGACAAGAAGGGAAAACGGAGTCTGCCAAAGCGGCATCCCGGTGCGCCCTGCATGGCCGATAATCCGTCTTGTGGTGCGCCATGACATGGTGAACCAACGGCTGAAGGACTTGACGACCCGTTGCGTGCGGCCAGGCGATTTGAGCTCCACGAACTTTCGGTCGGCGTCTCTGCCCGTGACCAGGGCGCGCCAGAAAAAAAATCGCCAGCCCCGCGGTGAGTAATGGTAGACGCGTGCGTTGACATTACGAATTGTGCGGCCTTCGCGTTGCAGTTCGCGCATCAGCAATGTGCACGAGACCTTGAAGCCATTGTGTCTTGGAAAAGGATGATCGACGATCCAGTCGCGCCGAAACCCTACATTGTTGGCGTTCATCGCTCGTTTCGAGGCAAACCGCTTGTCCCCGTGAGCCATTGGGAAAAACCAGATCAGTGCAAACGTCCTCGAAAAGAAATCATCGTATGAAAGATAAGTATATCCATTCACACACATGACTTCTGGATCGTTAAAGGGCTCAAGCAAACCTGATAGCCAGCCTGGTTCGGCCACTACATCGGAATCGGTGAAAATGATGATATCCCCGTCCGTTGCCAATATGCCGTTGTTTTTTAGATCGTAATATCGGCCCCCGGGAAAAGCGGTAAAGATCAGATCGGCAACTTGTTCCAGCTGTGGCGCTACCGCCCTGACGTCGATACGAAGCGATCCAGCGTCGGCGTCCGTGCCGCCGTGAGAGATAACAACCTTAGGTCTGTGCAAGCCGGCTGAAGGAACCGTGGTGATTTCACGTGCCAAGGCCTTCAGGCCAATGCCGACTTCGTCCCAATCGATGGACTTGGCGTTCTCCATCTCCACCACGAGGGAATATGTTGGGTGTGGTTCAACCATTTCCGCATGGACCATATCGCTGCGTCGCACTGGCGATAGTCCCTGCAAGTCGGCCTAAAGGCAACCCTTTCAAGATCACGCGGGGTGTTTCCCAACAATACTGACGATCAGCCACCGCCACCAAATCGGGACCAAAGGGAACCGCGAGTGCGGTCAACCGGGAATCTTGAAGTGTCTGAATATTGCGCCAAGAAACGCTGCCGCCATTCTACATTGACGGTGTCTCGTTGAATTGCGAGGCCGGACGCAAAGCCAAATCCGACGTCACGGGCAAGCTTGGCGTCAACGAGACCAGCGATTTTCTTAAGACTGGTCTGCGGGTCCTGCAAAAGATCCTCATATGTCAACGACAGGAAAGGCACCCCGTTTTTTGCAAACCAGAGGTCCCAAACCAGATTTTCCAGCACAAGTTTATCAAGCGACTGTGCTATCGCCGCGCCGTCGTAACGTGGCGCATTGTTGGCGGTCTCGGTAGAACGGAATCGGCCGGTCTGACGGGCGCGCGCCCAGGAGATTGCCTGGCCAAGGAGATCGCGGCGCGTCAAACGGACATAGCGCAATTCTGGGAGGGTGGCTGGCAGGTCGATGGTTCTAGCCACTTGGGAAAATTGGCTGGCAAACAGTTTGACTGCGTAAATTCCGGAAGAGGATCGCCCATCCCTCAATGCCCGCAAGACTTGAGCGCGGGGATCGCGAGGATAGTTCGGCAATTCAAGAAGACGGCGGCCGCCGAACCACTCCAAAGGGTTGCCAAGCCCGGCGGCTGCCATCAATCCAGCGAGATGATTGCTGCCGCTGCGCGGTGACGTGCAGACCAGAATTCCAGCTTTTATGCCAGACAGGATGTCAGGTGGTATTTCAACCGGAAGAGGCCGTCTGCGAAAGAGATGCATGGCAACCACTACCGCTTCAGCAGGAACACAGCCTGTTGGCCAAAGAAATTCCAGAACCACCATGGCATCGACAGACCGATCTTCTGGCCGTTTGCGTCGAGCGCGGTCGCCTTTTCCACCGTCGCACCAAGCTCTTCGCACAGATTGACGAAGTCACGGATGGTGCAGAAGTGGATGTTGGGCGTGTCGTACCAGGAATAGGGCAGATCCTTGGTCACCGGCATTCGGCCCTTGACGAACAGCGACAGGCGCACCCGCCAATGGCCGAAATTGGGGAAGGAGACGATCGCCCGATTGCCGATCCTGAGCAGTTCGTCGAGCACCAGTTTTGGATTGCGGGTGGCCTGCAGGGTCTGCGACAGGACGACGAAGTCAAAGCCCTTGTCGGGATAGAATTCGAGATCCTTGTCAGCATCGCCCTGGATGACCGAGAGGCCGCGCGCCACGCATTCGTTGACGCCGCGCTGCGACAACTCGAGCCCGCGGCCGTCGACCTGCTTGCTTTCCTGCAGCAATTCGAGCAGCGAGCCATCGCCGGAGCCGACGTCGAGCACGCGCGATTGCGGCGGGATGAGGTTGGCGACGACCTCGAGGTCGACACGCTGGCTGCCGTTGACGCTCATGGTTTCGCCTCCTGAGCGGCGCACGACCATGGTCCGGAAAGTCCGCAACTCTTCGGGGTCATGGCTTCACCTTTCTGTTTGGCGCATGACCTTGATCCGAAAAGTCTGCAACTTTTCGGGGTCATGCGCTGAGCCCCCTGGCGCGCGCGGCCGAGCCGATGAAGCCGTTGATGGCGGCAAACAGTTCCGGTTCGTCGAGCAGGAAGGCGTCGTGGCCGCGATCGGTCTCGATCTCGACGAAGGATACCGAGGCGCCGGCGGCGTTGAGCGCATGAACGATGGAGCGGCTCTCTTCGGTCGGAAACAGCCAATCCGACGTGAAGGACACCAGGCAGAAGCGGGTTTTGGTGCCGGCAAAGGCGTCCGCCAGCCGGCCGCCATGGTCGGCGGCGAGGTCGAAATAATCCATCGACCGTGTCATGTAGAGGTAGGAGTTGGCGTCGAAACGGTCGACGAAGGTCATGCCCTGGTGGCGCAGATAGCTCTCGATCTGGAAATCGGCATCGAAGCCGAAGGTCAGCGCTTCGCGGTCCTGCAGGTTACGGCCGAATTTGCGGTGCAGGGCGGCTTCCGACAGATAGGTTATGTGGGCGGCCATGCGCGCCACCGCCAGCCCCTTTTCCGGGCGCTTGCCGTGCTCGAAATATTTGCCGCCATGCCAGTCCGGATCGGCCATCACGGCCTGCCGCCCGACCTCGTGGAAAGCGATGTTCTGTGAAGAATGGCGCGCGCCGGTGGCGATCGGCAGTGCCGAAAAAACCCGTTCGGGATAGCTCGACGCCCATTGCAGCACCTGCATGCCGCCCATCGAACCGCCCAGCACGCAGAACAGCTTCTCGATGCCGAAATGGTCGACCAGCATCTGCTGCGCACGCACCATGTCACGGATGGTGATGACCGGAAGGTCGAGCCCATATGGCTTTCCCGTGGCGGGGTTGGTCGAGGCCGGCCCGGTGGAACCAAGACAGCCGCCGATGACGTTGGAGCAGATGACGAAGAAGCGGCTGGTGTCGATGATCTTGCCGGGGCCTATCAGCACTTCCCACCAGCCTGGCTTGCCGGTCACCGGATTGGTGCTGGCGACATGCTGGTCGCCGGTCAGCGCATGGCAGACGAGGATGGCATTGGAACGGGCGTCGTTCAGCGTGCCATAGGTCTGGTAGGCGATCTGGAATGGCGACAGCAGCGTGCCGGCGTCGAGCTTGAGCGGCTTGTCGGGCCCGAAACGCAACACCGGGCTCGACGGTTGGTCGGCCTCGTTGTTGGTCTTTCCTGCACGCAGAACAGCCATCACGTCTCTCTTGCTGCACCGTGCTTTTGCGGAAATCGCTGCCGATCTCCGCGCCGCGGATGCGTTCGTCCGGCCGGTCGCGGACAATAAAAAACCGGCATTGCCTTCGCAAAGCCGGTTACGTCACGCAAACGGCCCTTTAGCGAATTGTTTAACGTGGCTGCAAGCCGACCGGCCAAATCACCACGGAACTGTCCCTGTCCTTCTAGAACCCGCCCGCCTCGCCGTCAATGCCGGCGGCCGGCACCACTGCCGCCCCTCGACATTGCCTGCCATGGCTTGTATTTCCGCAGCGGCTTCCGGATGGAGGCGTTTTCGACGGATTTTGCAAAAATGAACCAGACATCTGATCAGGCACGTCCGACCCCGCGCGCGGGCATCATGGACATAGACGCCTACGTGCCCGGCAAGAGCACGGCGCCGGCCGGTGTCGCCAAGGTCCACAAGCTGTCGTCGAACGAGAATCCGCTTGGGCCCTCGCCGAAGGCGATCGAGGCCGCGCGTGAGGTCGCCGGCAAACTCGACATCTATCCCGATGGCACCGCCAGGCGGTTGCGCGAGGCGATCGCCGAGGTGCATGGCCTCAACGCGCAGAACATCATCTGCTCGAATGGTTCCGACGAGATCCTCGGCCTGCTGGCGCAGACCTATCTCGCGCCCGGCGACGAGGCCATGTTCACCGAACACGCCTTCATGGTCTACAAGATCTATATCCAGTCGGCGGGCGCCACCCCGGTGGTGGTCAAGGAGACCGACGAGCGCGCCGACATCGATGGGATGCTGGCGGCTGTCACACCGCGCACGAAAATCGTGTTTCTGGCCAATCCCAACAACCCGACCGGCACCTATGTGCCGTTCCAGGAGGTGCGCCAGCTGCATGCCGGACTGCCGAAAAACGTGCTTCTGGTGCTCGACGCGGCCTATGCCGAATATGTCCGCCGCAACGACTATGAAGCCGGCATAGAACTTGTCGGCAGCGCTGAGAACGTGGTGATGACGCGCACCTTCTCCAAGATCGGCCTCGGCGGCGCGCGCATCGGCTGGATGTATGGTCCAATGCACATTGTCGACGCCATCAACCGCGTGCGCGGGCCCTTCAACGTCAATGCGACGGCGATCGAAGCCGGCATCGCCGCGATCCGCGACCGCGCCCATGTCGAGCGCAGCGTGGCGCATAACGAGACCTGGCTCGCCTGGCTGAGCGAAGAGATGACCGGGCTCGGACTGCGGGTGACGCCGAGCGTCGGCAATTTCCTGCTCATTCATTTTCCCGACGACCAGAAGCATTCGGCGGCGGCTGCTGATGAGTATCTGAGCGCGCGCGGCTATATATTGCGGCGCGTTTCAGGCTACGGCTTTCCCAACGCGCTACGCATGACGGTCGGCACTGAAGAGGCCAATCGCGGCGTTGTCGCCGCGCTCACGACATTCCTGAAAAGCTAGAAACCATGGCATCTCCGATGTTTGAAAAAATCGCACTGGTCGGCATTGGCCTGATCGGTTCGTCGCTCGCCCGCGTCATTCGCCGTGAGGGTTTGGCTCGCCAAGTCGCCATCTCGACCCGCAGCGGGGCAACGCTCAAGCGAGCCGAAGAACTGGGCCTCGGCGATTCCTACACCACGGCTGCCAGGGAAGCGGTCCACGATGCCGATCTGATCATCGTATCGGTGCCGGTCGGTTCGTCCGGCGCGGTGGCGCAGGAAATCGCGCCGGCGCTGAAAAAGGGGGCGGTCCTCACCGATGTCGGCTCGACCAAGGCGTCGGTCATCGCGCAGATGCAACCGCATGTGCCTGATGGCGTCCATTTCATTCCCGGCCACCCGCTGGCGGGCACCGAAAAATCCGGCCCGGATGCCGGGTTCGCCGACCTGTTCGACAATCGCTGGTGCATCTTCACGCCGGTACCGGGCACCGATCCGGAAGCGTTGGAAAGGCTCTCGGAATTCTGGCGCCGCTGCGGCGCCAACATCGACACGATGGACCCGCAGCATCACGACATGACGCTGGCCATCGTCTCGCATCTGCCGCACATCATCGCCTACAACATCGTCGGCACCGCCGACGATCTGGAATCGGTGACCAAGACGGAAGTGATCAAATATTCCGCCTCCGGTTTTCGCGATTTCACGCGTCTGGCCGCCTCCGATCCGACCATGTGGCGGGACGTGTGCCTGCACAACAAGGATGCCATCCTGGAAATGCTGGCGCGGTTCTCGGAGGATTTGGCCTTCCTGCAGCGCGCGATCCGCTGGGGGGACGGCGACAAGCTGTTCGACCTGTTCACCCGTACCCGCGCCGTGCGCCGCTCGATCATCGAAGCCGGCCAGGATATCGACGCGCCCGATTTCGGCCGCCAGGCGGTCGAGCACCCGGCAAAGAGCTAAGCTGTTTCAGGCCATGTCGCTTCCATCATGGCGAGCGTCTCCGCCCGATCCGGCGCGCCCAGCCTGCCGCCGAAGCGCAGACATTTGAGCGCGGCGGCCGCACTTGCGAGACGCAAGGCCTGTTCGACCGGCATGGCTTCCGCCAGCCCGACGGCAAAGGCGCCATGAAAGACATCGCCGGCGGCCAGCGTGTCGACCGCCTTGATCCTCGGTGCCTCGACATGGCGGGCTGATCCAGCGCTTCGATCAAGCCACCAGGTTCCCGCCGCACCGCCGGTGACCGCGACGAAGGCATCGGTGCGGGAGGCAAGGTCGGTGCAGGCGGTCTCCAGATCCAGCGCGTGGCCACATATGATGCGGACTGCCGGTTCGGAGGCGACGATGTGCGAGGCCAGCGGCAATAATTGTTCCAGCACCGCAAGCGGCGCGGTATCGGCATCGAGGATAGCCGGCCGGCCAGCGGCGCGCGCCGCCTTCAGGGCCAGGGCAGCGGCACCCGGCCAGCGCACGTCGGCCAGAACGGCATCGAATGCCGTGACGTCGGTGAACGGCAAGGCGTCGGGATCAGCCTGAGCGCGTGTGTCGTAGAAAGGCACGATGATCCGCTCGCCATGCGCATCGACCAGGATCGAGGCCAGTGCCGAGCGCGCACCACTGACGCGGCGCACATGGCTGCAATCGACGCCCTCGGCCTCTATTCCCGCAATCAGCTGATCGCCGACCGGATCGTCGCCGGCGCTCGCCCATAGCGATACCTCAGCGCCGAGACGATGCGCGGCGCAGGCCGCGCTCGTGGCCATGCCCGAGGCGATCTGGATGCCGTCGGAGGCGATGAACTTTCCCTGATGATGGGGCAATGTATCGACACGCAGGATCGTATCCAGCGTCAGCGCCCCGACACTCAGGAGCTTCACGGGTCTTGCCATGGCGGGACTATTGCACCGGCTTGATCTTGCCCAGCGGGATGAAGCCGAGTGAGGCCTTGCCCTTGACCACTTTCAGCGGCATCGACGGTTCGCTACCAAGCAGCGCCAGGGCGCCAAAACCCTGCTCGATCGCATTCTTCTGCTCGGGTATGGCCCCGGCAAGAATGGATGCCACGGCCTTGGGATCCTTGATCCTGATCATCAGATCGGCATCGACCAGGCCCTCGGCATCGACCGAAAGCGGCCCGGAAACGGTGACACGCGCCGTTCCCGACGACAGATCGAGGGTGCGGATTTCGATCCTCTGGCCGCGCAGGCTTTTCACCTGCGTGCCGATCACCGCGACGCCGTTCTTCAGTGTCACGTCGCCGCTGGCATCGAGCGCCGGCAGCACGCGCCCGCCGATCGCGTCGGGATCGATCTCGAGATCGCCAAAGCTGCCGACATAGTCGAGATTCCCGCCATTCGGCTGCAACTGGCCTGATGCCTTGCCGGCACTGAATAGTTCGACCGGATCTGTGTCGTCCGCCGGGTCGGTTTGGCCCGACAGGCCCTCGGCCTGCAGCGATATACGCCGCGGCAGCGGGTACCACAGTTTGACTTTGGCCTGCAGATTGTCCCAGTCGATCCAGAGCGGCATCATGCCCGGGACGGAGGTCCGGAGCGGACCGCGCAGACTGGCAACCGGCGACAAGGGTTGGACGATCTGGGCTGTGGCATTGAAACTGCCGGCCGAGGCGGCGATGTTCTTGGCATCGTCCTCGTAAGCGAGGTTGTCGCAAGAGACGGCAAAGCTCAGGGGATAGCCACCGACCTGGAGATTGGCGCAGCCGGCCTGGATGCCGCTTTTGTTGAGCGTGGCAACAGCCTTGTCGGCCTCGGACCTCACCCTGTCGGCCATATAGAACCAGCCGGCGCTGTAAATGGCGAACAGCACCAGGATGAACGCGGCAAGCCACCACAGGCGGCGACGGCTACGCGGTTGGCGTTCGTCACTTGACGTCATGCTTTGGCTCTCGTTAACGCATGGATGGTGTGGACGGATTCTCGATTCCGACAACACCAGCGGACAGAGACGAATAGGTAAACGGACACGGGCGGAAAAAACACCGGTTTCCGGTGCGGTGTTGCCATTCTTTTTGCAATCAGGCGCGTTGTTATGGGCGATTTTTGGGTGTTCGGCTACGGTTCGCTGATCTGGCGGCCGGGTTTCGCGCATGTCGAGACACGACGCGCCCACCTGCATGGCTATCGCCGCTCGCTCTGCGTCTATTCCTTCGTGCACCGCGGCACGCGTCAGCGGCCCGGACTGGTGCTTGGCCTCGACCATGGCGGCTCCTGCGTCGGCCTTGCTTTCCGCGTGCCTGGCGAATTGCGCGACGAGGTCATTGCGTATCTACGCGAGCGCGAGCTCGTCACAAGCGTCTATCTCGAACGCACCCTCAAGGTGCGCCTCGACGGCGGCGCCGCGGTTGAAGCCGTGGCCTACATCGTCGACCGCAGGCATGAGCAATATGCCGGGGCGCTGGATGCGGCGGATGCGGCGGCCCTGGTGCGCGGCGCAGTCGGCCGATCCGGCAACAATGAGGATTATGTGCTGAGCACGCTGAAGCATCTGGAAGCGCTCGATATCCGCGACCACTGGCTGGAGAATGTGGCGCGCCGGATAGCGACTTCGTGAAGCGCTGGCTCTGCGGAAAAAGGCGGCCAGGCCTTTGACCTCGATGCGGCAGGACCTAGGTTAGGCTCCGAACCCAGCCAGCGGGCGGCATCGCCCGGTCCCAATCATCACGGAGATCCGTCTTGCAGAAACGCCGTCTCGGTCGCACCGACCTTTCCATCGCGCCGCTGGTTCTGGGCGGCAATGTCTTCGGCTGGACCGCTGACGAGAAAACCTCCTTCGACCTGCTCGACCGCTTCGTCGGCGCGGGCCTCAATGCCATCGATACGGCCGACGCGTATTCGCGTTGGGTTCCCGGCAACAAGGGCGGCGAATCGGAAACCATCATCGGCAAATGGATGAAGGATCGTGGCAATCGCGACAAGGTCGTGGTGGTCACCAAGGTCGGCTCGGACATGGGGCAGGGCCACAAGGACCTGTCGGCCGCCTATATCGAAAAGGCCGTCGACGCATCGCTGAAGCGGCTGCGGACAGAATTCATCGACCTTTATCTATCGCACTGGCCGGATCCGACCACGCCCTATGAGGAAACCCTCGGCGCCTATGAGAGACTGCTCGCCAAGGGCAAGATCCGCTATGCCGGCTGTTCTAACCTCGATGCCGGTCAGTTGCGCGCGGCACTTGACGTGGCAAGCCTGCGCGGCTTGCCACGCTATGAGGTGCTGCAGCCGGAATACAATCTCTACGACCGTTCCTCCTTCGATGGCCCGCTACGCGACCTCTGCGTGGCCGAGGATATCGGCGTCATCACCTATTTCAGTCTGGCCAAGGGTTTTCTCAGCGGCAAGTACCGCACGGAAGCCGATCTCGGCCAGAGCGAGCGCGGGGAGGATGTCGGCCGCTATCTCAATCCACGCGGCATGCGCATTCTGGCGGCGCTCGACGCCGTATCCGCCAGGCATTCGGCCAAGCAGGCGGAAGTGGCGCTTGCCTGGGCCATCGCGCGGCCAGGCGTCACCGCGCCGATCGCCAGCGCCACCAAGCCGAGCCAGATGGACAGCCTGATCAAGGCGGTGTCGTTGAAATTGAGCGCGGACGACATGGCCGAACTCGACAAAGCCAGCGCCTGAGGCGGCCGGCAGCGCGGGGCGCACAAACGTCCAAGACGATCCTCATGCCTTGCAATACCGTCCTTCGCACGGGGTGCAGGGCGGAGGATCAGATGGCCGGATCGCTTGTTTCGCAGCCGGAGCTTTGGCGCCAATTGCTTGCGCTGTTGCTGGCCGCCACCGTGGTCATGGGTAGCCCGGGGCCGGCGACGATAAGCGTCACCGCCGTTGGCGCCGCCTTCGGCCTGCGCGATTCGCTGCGCTACACCGGCGGCATCGTCCTGGGCACGATCGCCGTGCTGCTGGTCGTGGCGACCAGTGTCATGGCGGTGCTTGGGTCGATGCCGAAGCTGGCGCCGTTGCTGGTTGGCGCGTCCGCGGCCTACATCCTCTATCTCGCCTTCAAGATCGCCACCGCCCCGCCATTGGCTGTACGCGCCGCCGACGCGTCGCGCCCGACATGGCTGGCCGGTTTTCTCCTCGCGGTGGCCAACCCGAAAGCGTATGTGGCGATCGCCGCCGTGTTCGCGGGTGCTTCGTCGAGCGCGGGCGATGCCGAGCTCCGGCTGTGGACGAAACTGACTGTTCTCGCGGTGATGATCGTTGTCATCCACGCCGTGTGGCTTCTTGCCGGTGCGGCGTTCTCGCGCTTCCTGCGCCGGCCTGTCGCCTCGCGGATCATCAATCTGGCTTTTGCCGCGACGCTGCTGCTGACCACGGCGCTGGCGGCGCACGGTTGACGGCCTGGCCGGAGAGCCTTCAGGCCTTCGTGCCCAGCTCCCGAAGCCGCTTCACCGCCGTTGGCGGCAGGGCCGGCGGATTGGGGGCGCGCGATGCCTCGACGAGAAGCTGGTCACAGGCAGCCTCGGTCTCGCCGATCAGCCGCGCCATGAACTCGTCCTTGCCCAGACCAGGCGGTATGGGCGGCAGGAAACGCGCCTTGACGGTCCCGGGATAGCGCAGGAACTTGCGGCGCGGCCAATAGAGGCCGGCGACATGGGCGACCGGCACCACCGGAACGCCAAGCTGGGTGTAGATTTCAACGATGCCGTATTTGTAGGCCGGCTCGTCGCCCGGCGCCCGGCGCGTGCCCTCGGGATAGATGATCAACTGGCGCGGGTTGCGCGCCATCTCTTCCTTGGTCGCTGCGACCACGGCCTTCAGCGCCTTGGAGCGGCTGCCGCGGTCAACCGGGATCATGCGCATCTTCAAGATATACCAGCCGAAGAACGGGATCCAGGTCAGCTCGCGCTTCAGGATATAAAGCGGGTCCTGGAGGTAAGGAAAGAAGGCGATAGCGTCCCAGAACGATTGGTGCTTGGGCGCCAGGATGAAGGAGCCCTCGGGCAGGTTTTCCTGCCCGGTGATGTCGTTTGTCGTTCCGGCGATCTTGTCATAGAGCCACATCGAGGTGCGCGACCAGAATTTCGGCACGAACCAGGCGCGGTGGCGGGGCGACAGGAAATAGTACGGGGTCCAGAGGATCATCTGAACGATCAGATTGACGTAGAAGACGAAATTGAACGCCAGCGATCTGACATAAAGCATGGGGGAGGTCCGGTGAGGAAGTGTGCGTTGGTTACACCAAGCGCGGGGAAAAAGGAAACGGTGCGATACTGCCCGTGCTACCAGGTCGCCTGCGCCAGCCGTTCCCTCAGGCGTGGGGCGGCGAAGTCGAGGAAGGCGCGCAATTTTACCGGCAGCCGACCCTGGCCCGCATGCACCAGGTTTACCGGCCAAGGCTCGGGTTCGAAATCCCTGAGCACGGGACGCAGTGTTCCTGATCGTACGGCGGCGACGATCTGGTAGGAAAGCACCCGGGTCAACCCGACCCCGGCGATCGCCGCATCAGTCGCCGCCTCAGCGGTGTTGACCCGAAGCCTTGAGCGGACCGGTACGACAAAATCAGCCTTGTCCACGGTGAAAGTCCAGGTGGCAAGTGAGCCAAGGCCCTCGAAGGTGATGCAGCTGTGCGTATCGAGCTCTCCCGGCGTCCCAGGAATGCCGTGTCCGGCCAGATAGGCCGGGCTTGCGCAGACAACATGACCGATCAAGCCGACCCTGATGGCGACCATCCGCGAATCCGGCAGCCTGCCGATGCGGACGGCGAGGTCGATATGGTCTTCGGCCAACTGGCTTATCCTGTCGCCGAGCGTGAGGCGGATATCCACCAGCGGATAGGCGGCGAGGAACTCGGTGACAACCGGCAACACGTGAAGGCGGCCGAAGACGATCGGCGCGGTGATAATCAGTTCCCCTGTCGGGGCGCTGTATTCGCCGCCGGCGGTGCGTTCGGCGTCTCCGACCTCGTCGAGAATGCGGCGGCAGGCAGCGAGATAGGCATGGCCCGCATCGGTCAGTGTCAGCCGCCGCGTCGAGCGGTTCAACAGGCGTGTCTTCAGGAGGCGCTCCAGATCGGAGACCTTGCGGCTGACCGTTGCCAGCGGAACGTCCGAACTGCGAGCGGCGGCGGAAAGGCTGCCGCCTTCCGCTGCCGCGACGAAAAGGGACATGGCTTCGAGACGATCCATCATTTCTTCCAGAAAATGGAAGGGTTGATTGCAAATATGGCATCTACATCCACAAGATGGAAGGCTGCATATAGGCGGGGTACCTCAACAAGGCAATCTCCATGCCCCGCATTACCACGCCTTCGTCCATCGCAAACGCTCCCGCCGCCGCGTTGCCCATGCTGCAGGCGGTGGAAAAACAGCTTGGTGTCGTCCCGAACCTGTTTCGGATGGTCGCCAACAGTCCGGCCGCGCTGGAAAGCTATCTCGGCATGATGGGAGCCTTGGCCAAGGGCCGGCTGCCGGCGCAGACGCGCGAGCGCATCGCACTGGCGATCGCCGAGATCAATGGCTGCAACTACTGTCTGTCCGCCCACACCTATCTCGGCAAGACACTCGCAAGGCTCGACGCCGCCGAGATGATCGCCAACCGCCATGGCTGCTCCACGGATCCCAAGGCAGCCGCGGCGGTGCGTTTTGCCGCCAGAGTAGCGCAAAGCCGCGGGGATGTCGGCCAGGAGGATCTCGCCGCTGTCAGGCTCGCGGGCTATGACGACGGGGAGATCATCGAGAGCGTCCAGCATGTCGCCCTGAACGTCTGGACCAACTATATCAACGAGGTTGCCCAGACGGAGATCGATTTTCCGGTTGTTTCCGCCCGCGATGCTGCCTGAATCCGGAAAAGGGGCGAACGGTGCCCGCCGGCCCCAACCCGTCATGCCGCAGAGGAAATCCTATGTCTGAGAGCCGCCCGCCGCTTCCGCCCTTCACCGCCGAGACGTCAGCACAGAAAGCGCGCATGGCCGAGGATGCCTGGAACTCGCGCGATCCTGCGCGGGTGGCGCTCGCCTATACGGCGGACAGCCGTTGGCGCAACCGGGCCGAGTTCCTGCAAGGCCGCGATGCGATCCAGGCGTTCCTGACGCGCAAATGGATACGCGAACTCGACTACCGGCTGATCAAGGAGGTCTGGGCCTTCGACGGCAACCGCATCGCCGTGCGCTTCGCCTATGAATGGCACGACGACAGCGGCTCATGGTTCCGCAGCTACGGCAATGAGAACTGGGAATTCGACGAGCACGGGCTGATGCGGCTGCGCATCGCCAGCATCAACGACCTGCCGATCGCCGAGGCCGAGCGCAAATATCGCTGGCCTCTCGGCCGGCGGCCGGACGACCATCCGACGTTGTCGGAGCTCGGCCTTTAGAGCGTTTCATGCAAGGAGGTTTCGATGAACGCACACGCTTTTACGAGCGATGTCGCCTTCACGCCGACGGTCAAGGCGATCCAGGCGCGTAAGGGCTCGCGTCAGTCCTACGCCCGCGTCGAGGAGCGCGGCGGCTGGCAGTCGGCGATCACACCGGACCTCGCCGCCTTCATCGAAATGCAGACCAGCGTCTTCCTGTCGACGGCCAATGGCGACGGTCAGCCCTACATCCAGCACCGCGGCGGCCCTGCCGGCTTTCTCAAGGTGCTCGACGAGAAGACGATCGGCTTCGCGGATTTTTCCGGCAATAAGCAGTTCATCACGCAGGGCAATCTGGCCGACAATTCGAGGGCCTTCCTGTTCCTGATCGATTACATGATGCGCCAGCGCATCAAGATCTGGGGCACGGCACGCGTTGTCGAAAACGACGCCGGGTTGACGGCGCGGCTGATGCCGCCGGACTACAAGGCGCGTCCCGAACAGGTCATCCTGTTCACCGTCTCGGCGTGGGATGCCAATTGCCCGCAACATATACCGCAGCGCTTCGAGGCGGCTGATGTGGCGGCGGCGCTTGGCGAGCGCGACCGGCGCATCCAGGACCTTGAGCAAGAGATCGCGCGCCTCAAGGGCGTTTCAGGGGCTGCCGCCAAGCAATGACACGGGCTCAGCCGCCGGCGGCGGTCTCGGCCAGCGCGATGCCGTCGGGCGTCGGCTTCACCGGGATAATGCCGCGAGCCAGCGCCAGCAGGTATTTGGTGTATTCGGTGAACAGCACGCGCACCGCCCGCGGCTTGGTCAGCCAATTGCCATTATCCAGGTTGGAATTGACCACCGGGTAGGGTTCGAGCTTGGCGCCATGCAGCAGCCGGCCCATCTCCAGCAGGCTGCGCGGCATGTGATAATTGTTGGTGACCAGGATCACAGTGCCATAGGCGTGGTTTTCCACCCATTTGGCGCTTTCCTCGGCATTGCCGATCGTGTCGAGCGCGGCGCGGTCGATGTCGACGCAGCAGGAAAACAGCTTCTTGTCGCCGCCGGTCGCCGCCTGGAGTTGGCGACGGCTGGCGGAGGGATGCACGCCGCTGATCAAAAGCCGCTCCCCTTTGCCGGAAGCCAGCAGCTCCATCGCCGCGTCGAGGCGCGACTGGCCGCCGGTCAGCACAATGATGGCGTCGGCCTTGGCCGGGTTGGCGGGCGTGGTCAAATGGCTGACCTTGCTGGCAAACCAGCCGAAGCCGCCAGCGAACACTGTTGCGAGCACAAACAGGGAGACAGCGGAAAGGCGCAGGGCGGTCCTTAAATGGCTAACCTTGCTATGGCCGCGCCAACGGGCAACCACCACTGGCAACTGTCCAGCCGTCCCGGTCGAGTCCCGCACGTCCATAGCCATATGGTTAATCCCGAAATGCGGCCTTTGATAGGTAAAAGACACACTTTGCGTTACGCGAATTCTCCATCCGTGATCGCGCTCTTTCCATCCACGCCAAGACGAATTCCTTTCATGCGTCGGGTTGGCGAACGTCGATGTCGCTGAGATAGGCGACGACGGTGGCGTGCGAAGTTGCCGCCGTCAGCGCGCCAATCACCAGCACCATCAGGACGACACCTAGGTAGCCCGCGGAGCCGATGGCGAAGTTGCCGAACAAAGCGGTCGCCTGATCGGCCTGCGGCGTTGCCATATTGCGCGACGACCACCAGGAAAATGCGATGAAGACGAGCACCGCCGCCGCTCCGCCGGCGGCCGCGCCCTTCATGCCGGTGACCAGAAAATGCCGGCGGAATTCGCGCGCGATGAAGCGCGCTTCGGCGCCGACGAAATGCAGCACCTCGATGATGTGGCCGTTGCCGTCCATGGCGCCACGGGTCGCGAACACCACGGTCAGCACCGTTGCCGACAGCATCAGGGCCAGAACGGCGACGCCGATGGTCACCGTGGTGCGGGCCATGGCCACCAGCCGGTCGACCCAGGTGCGGTGGTCGTCAAGCGATGCACTCGGCAGCTTCGGCGTGATCGCGGCGCGCATGGCGGCGAAGTCCGGCGGACTGTTCTCGTCGATGGTGACGATGATCAGCCGCGGCACCGGCAGTTCGTCGATGTTGAGGCCCGATCCCAGCCAGGGCTCCAAGAGCCTGGCGGTCGCTTCGCGGTCGATGATCCGGGTCGACTTCACGCCGGGGAATTCGCCGGCGATCTGTGAGGCCTGGCTAAGCGCTGCCTCCATGTCAAGGCCGTCCGCCGGCTTGATCTGGATGGTCGCCTCGCGCGAGATCTGGTTTTCCCAAACCGAGGCCGTGTCGCGCACCAGCGTCACAGCGCCGAAGGTCAGGCAGGACAGGAAGGTCATGATAGCGATGACCAGCACCAGGGCGCGGCCGGCAATGTTCTGCGCGGGCACGATCGGCGCCATCTTGCGCTGGGCGCGCGGTCGTGCCTCGACCGCCTCGGCATCCTGCTCCTCGAAATGGTCAGCCGGTAGCTCAGTCATAGATATCAAGCCTTCCGCCGGCCAGGATCATGCGGCGCGCGTCGACCTGTTCCATAAGGCCAAGATCGTGGGTCGCGATCACCACGGCGGTGCCGAGGCGATTGAGTTCGATGAACAGCCGCAGCAGCCGCCGCGCCAGCGGCGGATCGACATTGCCGGTCGGCTCGTCGGCCAGCAAGATCTCCGGCTGCTCGATCAGGGCGCGCGCGATCGCGGCGCGCTGCTTCTCGCCGCCTGACAGAACCGGCGGCAGCACATGCATGCGTTCGCCGAGCCCCACCCATTTCAACAGTTCGGTGACATCGGTGCGGTAGCTCGCTTCCTCGCGCCCGCGCACGCGCAATGGCAAAGCAACATTCTCATAGGTGGTCATGTGGTCGAGCAGGCGAAAATCCTGGAACACCACGCCGATGCGCCGCCGCAGGTGCGGCAGTTCGGTGCGTGAGATGCGCGAGCGGTCCTTGCCGAAGATGGTGATCAGTCCACGTGTCGGCTTCAGCGACATGAACAAAAGGCGCAGCAACGTCGTCTTACCGGCGCCCGAAGGCCCGCTCAGGAACTGGAACGAGCGCTCCGGTATGTGCAGGGAGATGTCGCGGAGGATTTCCGGACCCATGCCATAGCGGAGGCCGACATTTTCGAAGCGAATCAATTTCGGCGACCTGAAATTCCTGCCGGCGGCGAGCCGGCCTGTTCTGCGAAAAGACCATCGGCCGGCATGGTTAACCGGCGGTTAATTCCTGGGTTCTTTCGGCTTGTCACGACAGCTCCGGTGGGGAAGCGTTAACCATTTGTGTTTACGCAAAAGAAACGAAAGCGAACAGGTGCAATACTGGGCCATGATGGCTGACCAGCGAACCGCGCGCCCGGTTTCCGGCGAAATCATGACCGATCCACCGGCAATTGCCGTGGCGGACCGGATCGTGCGCGGTCCGGCGGCCGATATCATCGATGCCGACTATGAAGTGATGCCGCCCCTTGCTCCTGCGGTGGAAAGCGATTCACCACCGCCGCGTGCGATCGTCACCCCGCCCATCGAGGGCATGGACATGCTGCGCAAGCCGGAAGCGCCAGCGAAACGGCCGCCGGCATCACGTGGAGGGCCGATCTTCTGGGTCGCCGGCGTCGGTGCCGCTCTTGCCGCCTTCTGGGTGTCCGGCGGCCATGCACTGGTGCGCCAGGCGCCGTTCCTCGCCGGCGCGCAAGCGTCGGCGCTGACCATTTCAGGCGTCTCGTCACGTGTCGACGCCTCCGGCACGAACCCGGTGCTGTTCGTCGATGGGGAGGCCGCGAACGACGGGACGGGCCCCGCGACCCTGCCGCCGCTCGAGATCCGGGTGACGGGCAAAGACGGGCGCACAATCCGTTATACGTTGGGGACATCCGGCCGCTTGCTGGCATCCGGCGAAAGATTCGGCTTTGCCAGCCGGCTCGACGTGCCTAAGAACGGCGTAAGAACCGTTTTGGTTACTTTCGCCGAGTAGGCGATCACCGGGGAAGACCATCTATGCCCATCGTACGCGGCAAGGACATCGAAGTCCTGTTTTCGGCATCGGCGATCGCGCGGCGCAATCTCGAACTCGCCAAGGAGATCGCCGGGCACGACTATCACGATCTGCTGGTGATTTCGGTGCTGAAGGGCTCGTTCATCTTCGCCGCCGACCTGATCCGGGCCATGCACGATGTCGGCCTGTCGCCGGAAGTCGAGTTTATCTTCATCTCCAGCTATGGCGCCGGCACCACCAGCGGCGAGGTGAGGGTGCTGCGCGACATCGACAACGAGGTTGCCGGCCGCGACGTGCTGTTGATCGACGACATTCTGGAATCGGGCAAGACGCTGAGCTTCACCCGCGACCTGATGCTGTTGCGTGGCGCGAAAAGCTGTTCCATCGCCGTGCTGCTCGACAAGCGCATGCGCCGCCAGACCGCGCTCAATGCCGACTATGTCGGCTTCGACTGCCCCGATTATTTCGTCGTCGGCTACGGCATGGATGTCTCGCATGCTTTCCGCGAACTGCCGTTCGTAGGCGTCGTCAAGGGCGACGTTTGAGCGGCTTCCAAAAAAGACTTGCCGACCGGTTCCGCTTTCAGGAAAAGTCAACTTTTGCCCGGCAAATATGCCGGCCATGGCAAAGCTTCTGATCGTCGAGGACGATGAGTCCGTCCGCACCCTCGCAGCCCGCGCGCTCGAACGCGCCGGCCACGCAATCGATATCGCCGCCGACGGCGCGCAAGGTCTGGCGTTGATCAAGGCCGCGCATGGCGGTTATGATCTCGTCGTCTCCGACATCCGTATGCCGGAGATGGATGGCATCGAGATGACGGTTGCGGCCGCAGCGCTTTTCCCGGCGATGAAGATCATGCTGATGACCGGCTATGCCGACCAGCGCGAGCGCGCCGACGAATTGAACGGCATTATCCTCGATGTCGTGCAAAAGCCCTTCACGCTGGCCGAGATCCGTTCGCGCGTCGAACGGGCGCTGATCTGCTTCGCCTGATCAGGCCGGATCCCTGGCGACAAGCGCCGGCGCTGGGCTGGTCCGCCGGTCGGTGTTGAGCGCCAGCAGGCCGGCGCCGATGATGAGCGCCGCGCCGATCATGGTCGTCGAGCGTGGTACCTCGGCGAAGAACAGGAAACCCCACAGCGGCGACCACAGGATGCCGGTATATTCGAAGGTGGCGACGCGGTTGGCCGGCGCCAGCCGGTACCCCTGCGAGAGCAGGATCATGCCGGCCGAGGCGACGAAACCGCACGCCGCCATCTTGAGGAAATCCGGCAGTGTCGGCCAGATCCACGGCCGCACCAGGAATTCGAGGCTCGGGTGGACGGCGTGGTTTATGCCGGCGAGGTGGAACGTGCCGGCGACCACGGCCGCGCCGGTCAGATAGGCGCCGTTCTGGTAGAAGGCCATCACGGTGGAGGATTCGGTGTCGCCGATCTTGCGGGCCATCAATTGCGAAAATCCGTAGAGCACAGCCGAGCCCAGCGACAGCAAGGCCGCCCAGTCGAACAGTCCGGCGCCGGGGCGCAGCATCACCAGGACGCCAAGCATGCCGATCAGCACGGTTGCCAGCGTCTGCCAGGAAACGCGCTCGCCAAGATAGGGGCCGGCCATCGCCATGATGCAGAGCGGCGCCATGAAATAGAGCGCCACGGCGTCGGCCAGCGGTAGGGCGGCGATGGCCAGGTAATAGACGGTGTAGGACGTGAACTGGATGAAGGCGCGCATGGTCAGCATGCCGAAGCGCCGCGACAGGATAGCACGGAGCCCGACATCGGCATGGACGAGAAGGATCAGGATCGGCAGGGCGATGATCGAGCGGATCGCCATCACCTCGCTCACCGGGTAGCCGCTCGACACGGCTTTGACGAGCGGGTCCTGCAGCGAGAAGACCAGCACGCCCAGGCACAGGCTCAGGATGCCGCGCACCATCCTATTCTGCATCCGCGTTCAGGCTCCCGCGCATCCGATCCGGCGACCCTCTCCAGATCAAAAAGAACCCGCCACCGTTTTCGGGCAGCGGGCACGAGTGAGGACTCTTTGATTGGTCCGCTGCCGATTTCGCGGCCGCATATCCAATGGGTGAGGCGACTATCGCCCGGTGTTTGACATGTTGCAAACGAATTGGAATGATACCAGCAATCAACTTTTCTTATGACGGATGCGATGCGGCCAACCCTCGACAGCGATCTCCTGCGCACCTTTGTCGCCATCGCCGAGGCCGGCAATTTCACGAGGGCCGCCGAGCAGGCCGGCCGCACGCAGTCGGCCGTATCGATGCAGATGAAGAAGCTCGAAGAACTGGTCGGCGACAGCCTGTTCGAGCGCGGTTCACGTGGCGTCGCCCTGACGCGGCGTGGCGGCGAACTTATCGTCAATGCCCGCCGCATCGTCGCGCTGCTCGACGAGACGGCGGCGTCAATGGCGGCGGCGCCGCTGGGCGGGCCGGTGCGCATCGGTATTCCGGAGGAATATGGCCACGCCATCCTGTCGCGCGCGCTCGGCGCTTTTTCGAAACGCCACACACAGGTCGAGGTCACCGTGCGTTATGCGCATTCAGGCGCCCAGATGGCAGCGCTCGCCGCCGGCGAACTCGATCTCTGCGTGGTGTTCGAATGGCAGGACCCGTCAGGCGGCGAGGTGCTGATGCACGATCCGACGGTGTGGGTGACATCGGCCCTGCATCACATGTATGAGAAACGGCCGGTGCCGATCGCGCTCTACAACCGGGCCGGCTGGTGCAAGGATTTTGCCGTCAAATCACTTGAGCAGCGCGGTCTTGCCTATCGTGTCGCCTATACCAGCGACACCACCGGCGGCCTCAAGCTCGCCGTCACCTCGGGGCTGGCGATTGCGCCGATCTCACGCAGCAACATTCCGGCCGGCTGTCGCGAACTGACATCCGCGGACGGCTTTGGCGATATCGATTCCTCGAATGTGGTGATGCACCGCAACCCGAATGCCTCCGGCGAGGCGATCGACGGCATGCAAGAGGCTATCCGCGAGGCGTTCTCCAACGGGCAAGGTCAGTCTCTCACATCCTCATAGAAGGTCAGGCGGTTGCCGAACGGGTCGGCGACCGTGATCTCCTTCGTCTTCCAAGGCGTCTGCTCCAGCCCCGGCCTGGCAAAGCGGTACTTCCTGGCGGTCAACTCATGGTGCAGCCCCGCGATATCCGCCGTCTCGATCCGGATGTGAGAGCCCGGCGCGCCGTCGCCATGATGTTCGCTCAGATGCAAGATGCAGCCGTCGCGGGAAACGCCTGTGTAGAGCGGCGCGTTGTCGTCGAAGCGGTGTTCGAACTGCACTTCGAAACCGAGAAAGCCGAGATAGAATTCATGCGCCTTGGCGATGTCGAAGATGCGCAGGATGGGGGTAGTCGCACCGAGTTTTGGCATGGTGTTGCAGCCGTTCGATAGGGTTTTCGGGTGGGGTGGAGGTCGGACAGCAATCCCTATTTCAGCTCCAGCAGCCGTTCCAGATAGCTGCGCTCGATGTCCGGGCTGAGCGCGTTGCCGAGCCGCTTGCGGATCGCTTCCAGAATCTGGCGGGCGCGCTGCACGTCGATCTCGTCGGGCACTTTCACCGAATCGCCGAAATCAGGACCCTGGCTGGCGCGCGGCCGGCCGAGCGGGTCGCGGTCGGCGTCCTGCTGACGACCGCCTTGCTGGCTGCCGCCCTGGTCGCCCTGCATGGCCTGCATCTGCTTCATCATGTCCTTGGCGCCCTTGCGCAGCGCCTCGAGTGCCCGGCCCTGGTGGCCGACCGCCTCGTCGCCCTGGCCCTCGCCAAGCGCCTGCTCGGCGCTGCCCATGGACTTGCCGGCCTCGCCAAATCCTTCATTGGGCTCCATGCCCATGCCTTCGAGGGCCTTCTTCAGCTGCTCGAGATCGCTCTTCAGCTGGCCTTGGCCTTCCTGCAACTGCTTCAGCGCATCGGCGAATTCCTGCGGCGTCATCGGCTTCGGCCTGGCAAGCGGATCGCGGTCCTGCCCAACGCCTGGCTTGTCCTGGTCCTCGCCACCGCCCTGGCCAAGCTGCTCGTCGCGGTTCTCGCCACGCTGGCGCTCGCCGCGCTGCATCTGGTCCATGCGGAACGTGTCGTTCATCATCTCCTGCTGGCGCCGCAGGATCTCGCCGAGCTTGTCCATCTGCTGGCGCATCTGGCTGTCCTGCTCACCGCCCTGCTGCTGGCGGCCGGCCTGGAGGTTGTTCATCATGTCCTGCAGCTGCGACAGCAATTGCTGCGCCTTGTCGCGATCGCCCGACTTGGCCAGGTTCTCGATCTGGTCCATCATACGGTCGATATCGCTCTGGCGCAGTTCCTGGCCGTTCTGCTGCATTTGCGGCGCGTTCGGGTTCTGCTTGGCGCGTTCGGCGAATTCCTGCAGGAACTGGTTCATAGCCTCGCGTAGTTCCTTCATCGCCTTCTCGATCTCGGCGTCGCTGGCGCCGTTCTTGATGGCGTCCTGCAGCGCCTGCTGCGCTTGGCGCAGCCGCTTTTCGGCGGCCGAGAGGTTGCCCTCCTCGATGCCGAGGGCGATCTCCCAGAGATAAGCGACCTCGCTGCGCAGCTGATCGTCGTTGCCGGCCAGTTTCAGCCGGCTCATCGCGCTCATGATGGCGAGGTAGTGGGACATGTTGTCGAACGTGTCTTCGGGCCGCAGTGTGATGGCGTCCATCAGGTCGAGCACGTGCGGCTTGGCATTGGCATCGAGTGCGAGCAGGCGGCGCTGTTCGATCACGGCGCGCGCCAGCGGGTTGGCGAACGGCCGCTCGGGCATCACCAGCGTCTTGGTTTCGCTGGACGCGGTGTGTCCGGCATCGTCGGTGGCGACCAGCGTCAGCTTGATGCTGCCGCCGGCCCAGACATGCTCGGTCAGATCCTTCGTGGTGCGGGCGGCATTCGCCTTGCCGCCGCGGCGCGGCAGCGTCAGCGGCATGTCAGGCCGACCATAGAGCGGATGCGCATCTGGCGCCTGCGGATCGGCCAGCGCGAACACCGCCTTGGCGGTGGCGGCGCCGTAGTCGTCGTCGATCTGGTAGTTGAGCTCGAAGGCGCCGTTGGCGGCGCGCTTGGGCTCGCCGACGAAGCGGATCTGCGGCGGCTTGTCCGGGAGCACGGCAAAGGCCCAGCGGGCAAGCTGGTCGTCGCCCGACTTCAGCGTCAGCGTGCCGTCGCCAGTCAGCTTGCCGATGAACTGGCGTATCGTCGAGGATGAGGCGGGGGCCGGCACCGCCGGGCTTGCCGCCGGCTTGGCGACGGCTTGCGGGTCGATAGCGCGCGCGTTGCCATCCTTGTCGGCATAGGCAAGCGTTTCCTCGCCCGATCCACCGGTCACACGCAGCGAGACATCGCTGCCTTCCGGAATGGTGAAGGTCGGCGTCGCCTGGTTGGCATCAGCGGTCAAGAAGATCGGCGGCTTGCCGGTATAGGCCGGCGGCGTCACCCAGGCGTCGATGCGCGGCGGCACGGTGTCGAGTGTGCCGTGTGCGCTGAAACCGTCTGCTATCCTGCCGCCGGTCGGCCCGAAGGAGAAGGCGAAGGCGGTGACCAGCAGGAGCGCCGCCACGGCGCGAAGTCCCCAGGGGTCGCGCTCCGGCACGCGCGTGCGCGGCAGGTCGGCGCCGAGACTGTCGAGCTTTCCCGCCATGCGCTTCTGGTGCTCGCGCCAGAGAGCCTGCGAGAAACTGCTTTCCTGGCCGCTGGGCCGGTCGCTCTGCACCTGTACCGGGCTGTGCAGCAATCTGTTGGCGGCCTCGATGCGACGATCGACCTCGGCAGCACCAGGCATGCGGAAAAAGCGCAGCGGATAAAGCGCGGCCAGCCCCGCCAGGCCGAAAACGGCGATAAGGCCGATGCGTGCCGCATCCGGCAGCCGGGGGAAAATACCGAACCAGGAGACACTGAGGAACAGGCTGGCAACAACAATGAGCGGGAGCAGCAGCGGCCAGCCGCGCTCGACGGTCATCGCGACGCGCGTCGCCATCCGGCTCAAGGCAAGGCGTCCGGCCAGGCCGCGATCGTTGCTGAAGATGGGTCGTTGCGTCATCGGCCCTTCCCAGAGCCTGTTCCGCCTGAAAGGACCGGAATGGGGCTCTATCTCTTTGAGCATGATCTGTTCCGAAAACCGGACTTCGGGATCATGCAGCGAGGCGGGGCGGGATAGCCCAGCCTCACGACTCGAAGAATACCAGCAAACACGGCAAAGGCGAGGCAGTTTGAGAAAACGTGAAACCGGCCGAAATGGTTGCAATCAGAAATTGGCGGGATTCGCGTTGGCGCCACAGACCAGCACGGCGATCCGTTCGCCCGGCGCCGGCGCGTAGCGGCCGGACAGGATCGCGGCGAAGGCGGCCGCACCACCTGGTTCCGAGATGATGCGCACGCTGTTCCAGAGCGCCTTCTGGGCGGCGATGATGTCGTCGTCGCTGACCAGGATGGAGCGTTCGACGAAGGCTTCGGCGATCGGGAACATCATTTCGCCGACGCGCTTCGGCGCCAGCGAATCGGCGGCGATACCTTCGGCCGGCGCGTCGACCGGATGGCCGGCCTCGAAAGCGCGATGAAGCGTCGGCGCGCCCTCGGGCTCGACGGCGACGATGCGGATGCGGCCGGCATACCAGGCGGCGACACCGCCGATCAGGCCGCCACCGCCGACGGCGACCAGCAGCGTGTCGACCTCAGGCAGATCGTTTTCGATCTCGAGCCCGAGAGTGCCCTGGCCGATCAGCGTTTCTTCCTGGTTGAAGGCATGGATCTGCAGGGCGCCGGTTTCCTCGGCGAAACGTTCGCTGGCGGCCAGCGCCTCGGCATAACGGGCGCCGCCCACGACGAGGTCGGCGCCATAGCCGCGAATGCGGTCGAGCTTGGCCTGCGGGCTCACTTCGGGAACGAAGATGGTCGCCTTGTGGCCAAGCCGCATAGCGGCGTAGGCGACAGCGGCGCCATGATTGCCGCCCGATGCGGCGACGACGCCGGCCTCGGGAACCGGCCGCTCCAAAAGGTTGGTGAAGGCGCCGCGCGCCTTGAACGAGCCGGAATGCTGCAGGCATTCGAGCTTGAGGTCGACCGCCAATGGCGGCCGGTCGAAGTCGGCCATGTCGACGCGCAGCACCGGCGTGTGCCTGATATAGGGGCGGATGCGCGGTTCCATCGCGGCGATGCGTTCGCGTGTGATGGTGTTGTCCTGCGACATCAAGATCTCCTCGGGATTGACAATAATTAGTAACTTGGCAAAATGCCCAAATGCAAGAGGTTGATGTCTTCAAGGCGATCGCCAACGGACGCAGGCTGCAGATTCTCGACTGGCTCAAGGATCCGCATGCGCATTTCCGGGCACAGGCGGATGGCGATCTGGTCGAGGACGGCGTCTGCGCGCTGCTGATTGCCGAGAAGCTCGGCATCACGCAGGCAACGCTTTCCGAGCATATGCGCGTGCTTACCCAGGCCGGCCTGCTCAGAACCAAGCGCATCAAACAATGGACCTTCTACCGCCGCGACGAGGACAGGATCGCCAACGCAAGGGCGCTCATCCAGAACCGGCTATAGCGTCGCGGCCAGGCGGCTTTTATGCAAGCCAGTCTGGCACCGAATCCAGCCCGATCAGCTCCTCATAGGTCAGTCGCGGACGCACGACGTGGAAACGGTCGCCGTCGACCAGCACCTCCGGCACCAGCAGGCGGGTGTTGTAGGTGCCGGCCTGGACCGCGCCATAGGCGCCGGCGGTGGAAACGGCGACCAGATCGCCCGCCTTCAGCCGGGGCAGGTCGCGATCGAGCCCGAGATAGTCACCGGTCTCGCAGACCTGGCCGACCACGTCGACCGTCATGCGCGGCGTGTCGGCGGGCGGCTGCACGACCGGCTTGATCTCGTGGAAGGCGTCGTAGAGCGTCGGCCGGATCAGGTCGTTCATGGCGGCGTCGACGACGAGGAAGTTCTTGGCGTCGCCTTCCTTCACGAAAATCACTTCCGAGACCAGGATGCCGGCATTGCCGACGATCAATCGGCCTGGCTCGAACATCACCTTCAGACCCAACTTGGTGACATGCTTGCGGACGATCTGGGCATAGGCGTCGGGCAAGGGGGGCGGGTTGTTGTCGACGCGGTAGGGAATCCCGAGGCCGCCGCCGAGGTCGATATGCTCGATGGCGTGGCCGTCGCCTCGCAGCGCGCCGACCAGGTCGACCAGCAGGGCGAAGGCGTCGTCGAAAGGCTGCAGTTCTGTGATCTGGCTGCCGATATGGGTATCGATGCCGGTGATCTTGATGCCGGGAAGCGTTGCCGCGCGGGCATAGACCTGGCGCGCCCGCTGCCACGGAATGCCGAACTTGTTCTCGGCCTTGCCGGTTGAGATCTTCTTGTGGGTCCTGGCGTCGACATCGGGATTGATGCGCAGCGAGACCGGCGCCATCTTGCCGAGAGCCGAGGCGCGGGCCGACAGGAGTTCGAGTTCCGGCTCGGATTCGACGTTGAAGCAGAGAATGCCGGCTTCGAGCGCAAAGTCCATTTCACGCGCCGTCTTGCCGACACCGGAGAACAGGATCTTGCTGGGCGGGACGCCGGCGGCCAGTGCCCGGCGCAATTCGCCTTCCGAGACCACGTCGGCGCCGGCGCCGAGCTTGGCCAGGGTCCGCAGCACCGCCTGGTTGGAATTGGCCTTCATGGCGTAGCAGACCAGCGTGTCGAGCCCGGCAAAGGCCTTGACGAAGACACGGTAGTGCCTGGTCAGGGTCGCCGTCGAATAACAGTAGAACGGCGTGCCGACCTGCGCGGCGATATCAGGGATCGCCACGTCCTCGGCATGCAGCACGCCGTCGCGGTAGTCGAAATGGTTCACGAGAGTGGTTCCGGAAGTTGGGGCACGATGCGATCGGGTTTGGAAAGACCAATCCCGCCTTCATCGGAGCTAGATCAGCGGGTCGAGGATGAACTTCTTGTCCACGACCGGTTTTTCCGGTTCCGGCGGCACGGGCTGGTGGGCCTTCTCGGCATCCTTGCGTGCCTGGACGGCCGCCTCGTAGGGCGTGTCGAGACCGGCCTTGCGGCCGCAGGCGGTCACGAAGGCAAGCGCCGCAAGCAGCGTCAGCGTTACCAAAATCCTGCTTCCGGTCATCGATCCATCCGTCCGAAACGTTTGCCAGCCGCCGCTTTTAGCCGAGTTCTCAGCGTATTGCACCCCGGATATTGCTCATCGCAATATCGGGATATTGCTGATCGCAATATCCGGCATCACGCCTTGGCGATGCGCTTTTTCCAGGCGCGTATCTGCTTCCGCACTTCCGATGGCGCGGTGCCGCCGAAGCTGGTGCGGCTCTTGACCGAGTTCTGCACCGCCAGCACCGAGAATATGTCCGCCGTGATGCCTGGGTTGATCGATTGCAGATCCTCCAGCGAAAGCTTCTCCAGGCTAACCTTCTTGTCTTCGGCCAGCGCCACCGCGCGGCCGGTGACATGATGCGCCTCGCGGAACGGCAAGCCCAAAGTGCGCACCAGCCAGTCGGCGAGGTCGGTGGCGGTGGCGTAACCGGAGCCGGCAGCCTTCTTCATCGCGGCGGCATTGACCGTCATGTCCGAGACCATGCCGGTCATCGCGGCAAGCATCAGGTCGAGCGTCTCGGCGGCATCGAACACCGATTCCTTATCTTCCTGCATGTCCTTGCCATAGGTCAAAGGCATGCCCTTCATCACCGTCAGCAGGCCGACCAGATGGCCGTTGACGCGGCCGGTCTTGCCGCGCACGAGTTCGGCGGCGTCGGGGTTCTTTTTCTGCGGCATGATCGAGGAGCCGGTGGAAAAGCTGTCCGACAGCCTGATGAAGCCGAATTGCGGCGTCGACCAGATGATGATCTCCTCCGCGAGCCGCGACAGGTGCGTGGCGCAGATCGCGGCCATGGCGAGGAACTCCAGCGCGAAATCGCGGTCGGAGACGCTGTCCAGCGAATTGCGCATCGGCTCGCGGAAACCGAGCGCCCTGGCGGTCTGATGGCGGTCGATCGGGAAGCTGGTGCCGGCAAGGGCCGCGGCGCCGAGCGGGCTCTCGTCCATGCGTTCGATGGCGTCGCGCACGCGCGACAGGTCGCGCGCGAACATCTCGACATAGGCCATGCAGTGATGGCCGAAGGTTACCGGCTGCGCCGCCTGCATATGGGTGAAGCCCGGCATGACGGTCGCCGCATGTTCCTCGGCTCGCGCCAGGAGGGCCATGATCAAGCCTCTCAACGCCTCGGCGACACGAAAGCATTCGTCCTTGACCCAGAGCCGCAGATCGACAGCCACCTGGTCGTTGCGCGAGCGGGCAGTGTGCAGCCGGCCGGCCACCGACCCGATAAGGTCCGCGAGGCGGGCCTCGACGTTCATGTGGATATCTTCCAGCCGCGTCGAAAACTCAAAGCTGCCGGCTTCGATCTCTTTCAGGATCGTGTTCAGCCCGTGAGCGATTTTTTCTTGATCGGCCGCCGAAATAATGCCCGTTTGCGCCAGCATCTCGCTATGGGCGATCGAGCCTCTTATGTCCTGCGCATAGAGTTTGCGGTCGAACGAGATCGACGCGTTGATCGCTTCCATGATCGCGGCCGGACCCGAGGCAAATCGTCCGCCCCACATCTGGTTGCTGGTCTTCTTGTCGCTCATGGCTATAACCCGTGTTTCGGAGCAGTTTTGAGAAAATGGCAGACGGAAACAGATTTTTCCCGGCCCCGCGCCTGATCCTCGCCGCCCTGGTGGCGGGAGCGCTGGCCGGCGCGGTCGCGGTATATGTCAGCGAGAGCCGGTCTGGCAACAACGCCGCGCCCCAAATGGCGGCGGGCGACAGCAAGGACGACGTCGCCTGCGCCGCCAAGAGCGACCGCGCCAAGAAGATCGCGGCCGCGGCCACCGGCGAGGTCGCGGCACTTTTGCCGGCCGATCCGCCGCAGTCGATGAGGAGCCTCGCCTTCAACGGCCCGGACGGCAAGCCGATGACGATCGCCGACCATGCCGGCAAGACGGTGCTGCTCAACCTGTGGGCCACATGGTGCGCGCCATGCCGTGCCGAAATGCCGGCGCTCGACGCGCTGCAAAAGGAGAAAGGCAGCGACGCCTTTCAGGTCGTCGCCGTCAACGTCGATGCCGGCGACGATGTGAAGCCGAAGAAGTTTCTCGCCGATACCGGTGTGCACACGCTCGGCTACTACCGGGATTCGACGATGACGCTGTTCAACGACCTCAAGGCGCGCGGTCTGGCGCTCGGCTTGCCCGTCACCATGCTGATCGATGGCGAAGGCTGCCTGATCGCCCATATGAACGGTCCGGCCGAATGGTCGGGGCCCGACGCCAAGCGGTTGGTCGAGACGGCGCTCGGGTCGTGAGCAATCAGGCCGAGTGAACGCTCGGCTTGAGCAATATGAGCCTGACATCCTGGCGGTCGGTGCGCATCGCAGTGCGCTTGCCGTGACCGGCGGTCAGGTCTCGTCAGCTGCTCCACCCGCATTTCATCATCCCTTTAGCCGGATAACCATAACGGCCTTTACGTCCTCGAGAGCCGCCCTAGCTACCTAGAGCGCCGGTGTGACGTTTTCATGCCGGCGCCACCGCCGAGGAGGAGGAAAGACCAGCTGTCCACAGGCCCGGGAGGCCACAACAGAACTGTCACATACCTTCTCTAAGAGAGCGGGCAAGGACTTGCGCAAGACCCTTGTCAACAGTCATTCAAGAGGGAAGAAACCATGACGATCATCAAGCGGGGCCTCGCTGCCCTTGCCGCAGGCGCGCTCAGCACCGCGCTGGCGGTTCCTGGCTTTGCGGAGCCGGTAAAATTCGACTTCTGGTTCGGCCTGTCGGGCGACCTCGCCCGCGTCGTCGACACGCTGTGCAAGAACTTCAACGCCTCGCAGAAGGATTATGAAGTCGTCTGCACCAGCCAGGGCAATTACGACGCCACGCTGCAGAACACCATCGCCGCCTTCCGCGCCGGCAAACAGCCCGCCGTCGTGCAGGTCTACGACGTCGGCACCGCCACGATGATGCTGTCGGGCGCCTACAAGCCCGCCGACAAGCTGATGGAAGAAAACGGCTACAAGATCGACTACGCCGACTATTTCCCAGGCATCGCCCGCTACTACGCGACCTCGAAGGGCGAGATGCTGTCCTTCCCGTTCAATTCCTCGACCGCGCTGATGTACTGGAACAAGGACGCCTTCGCCAAGATCGGCAAGACCGAGGCGCCCAAGACCTGGGAAGACGTCGGCGCCGACCTGCAGGCGATGAAGGACGCCGGCTATGAATGCCCGATGGCGATCAACATCTCGGCCAATGAAAGCTGGCAGCTGATGGAGCAGTTCTCGGCCATCCACAACCAGCCGATCGCCACCAAGAACAACGGCTATGACGGTCTCGACGCGCGTCTGGAAGTCAACAAGACCAAGTTCGTCCAGTACGTCACCGATCTCAAGAAGTGGTATGACGCCGGCCTGATCAAGATCAAGTCCAAGGATCTCGGCCAGGATATGGTCCAGGCCTTCGCCTCAGGCACCTGCCAGGTGATCATGACCTCGGTCGGCGATCACGGCACGGTCGGCAAGACGCAGAAGGAAGGCATGAAGTGGGATGTCGCCGAACTGCCGGCCTATGCCGGTACCGAGCGCAAGAATTCGCTGGTCGGCGGCGCTTCGCTGTGGGTGCTCTCCGGCAAGTCGGACGCTGAGTACAAGGGCGCGGCCGCGTTCCTTAACTTCATCCACGACCCCAAGACCGCTTTGTTCTGGTCGACCAACACCGGCTACATCCCAGTGACCAAGTCGGGCTTCGACTACATGAAGTCCACCGGCTTCTACGACAAGGCGCCCTACAAGGGCCGTGAAGTCGCCATCGCCAGCCTGACCGCGTCGGAGCCGACCGAAATCACCCGTGGTATACGCCTGGGCAACTTCACCCAGATCCGCGCCGAGTTCGGCGCGCAGATGCAGGCGATCTTCGCCAACAAGGTCAGCGTGCAGCAGGGCCTCGACACGCTGGTCAAGAATGGCGACGCCATCCTCGACCGCTTCCAGCAGACCTATCCGGGCAAGACCCTGCCCTGATTTCGAAGATTGCCGAGGCCGCCCGCCGAGATTCGACGGGCGGCCGTTTCATATATAATCTTATCTTGCTTTGGGCTGGCCGTTCCGCGGCCACGGCGGACCGATGGAAAAACGCGTTACCTTCAGCAGTTGGACAATCGGCATCCTTTTCGCGGTGCCGCAGCTCCTCCTGATCTTCACGTTCTTCTACTGGCCTGCCGGCCAGGCCGTATACTGGTCGCTGACGCTGCAGCAGCCCTGGGGCGGCGGCAACATCTGGGTCGGGCTCGACAATTTCCGCTCGATCCTGGCCAACGCCGATTACTGGAACTCGATCACCGCCAGCCTTGTCTTTGCCGGCATCAGCACCGGACTTGCAATGTTCGTCGCGCTTGTGCTCGCCGCGCTCACCGACCGCCAGCTTGCCGGCTCGCGTCTCTATCGCGTGGTGCTGATCTGGCCTTACGGTATCGCCGCACCGGCTCTGGCGATGGCGTTCCGTTTCATCCTGGCGCCGGAAGCCGGCTTCATGGCCGTGGTCAACCAAGTCTGGCCCGGCTTCTGGGATCCCGGGCTCGACGGCGCTGATGCTATGGCCTCGATCATCATCGCCTTCTCGTGGAAATATGTCGGCTACAACTTCATCTTCTTTCTTGCCGCGTTCCAGGCTATCCCGCGCTCCCTCATCGAAGCCGCCGCGATGGACGGCTCCGGCGTCATGAGGCGTTTCTGGGACATACAGTTCCCGCTGATCACGCCGACAATCTTCTTCCTGCTGGTCATCAACATCACGGAGAGCTTCCAGGATTCGTTCGGCATCGTCGACATCATGACGTCGGGCGGCCCGGCGAACGCCACCAATCTGATGGTCTACAAGATCTATTCCGATGGCTTCAAAGGCCTCGACTATTCGGGCGCCGCCGCGCAGAGCATCATTTTGATGCTGCTCATCGTGGTGCTGACCATTTTCCAGTTCCGCTTCATCGAGCGGCGCGTGCACTACAGGTGAGACTGAATGGTCGAGCGCACTCCGTTCCTCAACTTCTTCACGCATCTGATCCTGTTTGTCGGCTTTGTACTTTGCATCGCGCCGTTCGTGGTTGTGGCCGTGGCCGCGTCGCATAATCTTCGGGATGTCAACGACGTGCCGATGTCGCTGCTGCCGGGAAGCGACTTTTGGACAAACATCAAGACGGCCTGGACGACGGCCGACCTTGGCCCCAAGCTGCTCAACAGTTTCATCATGGCTGCCGGCGTCGCGTCCGGCAAAGTGATCATCTCGGCGCTGACCGCCTTCTCGATCGTCTATTTCCGCTATCCCGGCCGCACCTTCATCTTCTGGCTGATCTTCGTCACGCTGATGCTGCCGCTGGAAGTGCGCATCGTGCCGACCTACGCGGTCGTCGCCAATGTGCTGTCGCCCTACCAGACCATCCTCGACATCACCGGGCTGAGCTGGCTGATCGAGAAGGTCTCGGGCGTGCAGGTTTCGCTCAGCCTAGGGCTGCTCAATTCCTATACCGGACTGATCCTGCCGTTGATCGCCACCGCCACCGGCACCTTCCTCTACCGGCAGTTCTTCCTGACCGTGCCGGACGAGCTGACCGAGGCGGCGCGTATGGACGGTGCCGGCGCGCTGCGTTTCTTCATCGATATCCTGCTGCCCTTGTCGCGCAACAACATGGCGGCACTCGGCACCATCATGTTCCTGTGGGCCTGGAACCAGTATCTATGGCCGCTGCTCATCACCACCGACCAGTCGCACGCGACGGCGGTCACCGAGCTCAAGCAGCTCATCCCCAATGTCGGCGGCATTCCGGAATGGAACATCGCCATGGCCGGAACGCTTATCGTCATGCTGCCGCCGCTGATCGTCGTGGTGCTCATGCAACGCTGGTTCGTGCGCGGCCTGATCGCCACCGAGAAGTAACAAGGAGACAAAAATGGCCTCCATCGCAATACGCGGCGTCAAGAAGAACTATGCCAAGACGCAGGTCGTGCATGGCGTCGATCTCGACTTCGCCTCTGGCGAATTCGTGGTCATTCTCGGGCCGTCCGGCTGCGGCAAGTCCACGCTGCTTAGGATGATCGCCGGGCTGGAAGAGATTTCCGACGGTACGATCGCCATCGACGGCATGGTGGTCAACAAGCTCGAGCCGCGTGAACGCGGCTGCGCCATGGTGTTCCAGAACTACGCGCTCTATCCACATATGAGCGTGGCCCAGAACATCGGCTATTCGCTCAAGGTCGCCGGTGTTCCCTCGGCCGAGCGCAACCAGCGCATCCAGGCGGTTGCGCGCACGCTGGAGCTCGAGCAGCTGCTCGATCGCAAGCCGATGGCGCTTTCGGGTGGCCAGAGGCAGCGCGTCGCCATGGGCCGCGCCATGATCCGCGAGCCGAAAGTCTTCCTGTTCGACGAGCCGCTGTCCAATCTTGACGCCAAGCTGCGCGTCCAGATGCGCTCGGAGATCCGCAAGCTGCATCGCCGGCTGAATGCCACCTCCGTCTTCGTCACCCACGATCAGGTCGAGGCGATGACGCTGGCCGACCGGCTGGTGGTGATGAATGGCGGACGGGTCGAACAGGTCGGCACGCCAGGTGAAATCTACACCCGCCCGGCCAGCCGCTTCGTCGCCACTTTCGTCGGCGCGCCGGCCATGAACATCCTTGAAGGCACGGTCGAACTCGACGGGCTGTCGCTGCCCGGCGGCAGCCGGCGCCTGGCCATGGCTCGCGCCGGCCTGCCGGTCGGCACGAAGGTGGCGATGGGCATCCGCCCGGAAGCGGTGCGGCTGGTGGCACCAGGCACGGCCGGCGCGCTCGATGCCACTGTCGATCTGGTCGAGGAACTGGGCGCGGGGCGGGTCATCTATGTCGACCTCGACGGCGCGCCGTTCTCGGTGATGACCCCGGAGGCCGTTCACCCCGAGCCCGGCAGCACCGTCGGCCTGAAGATCTCGCCGGACGACATGCACTTCTTCTCGTCGGAGACAGGCACCCGTCTCGATGTCTTCAAGGCTTCCGTGCCCGAACCGGCGCTTTGATTTCCGAAACGCGCGGCCAAAGAGGCGCACATGAAAATCATCCAGGTCACCGATGTGCATCTCGGCCGGCGAGGTGAGCGCCGCTATGGGGCGGACCTGCATCAGCGGCTCGATCAGTGCATCGCGCACATCAATGGGCATCACGCCGACGCAGCACTTTGCGTCTTCACCGGCGACCTGACGGAGACCGGTGCGCCGCAGAGCTATGCCGATCTGCGCGTTGCCCTGAGCGCGCTATCGATGCCCTTCAGGCTGCTGCCGGGCAACCATGACCGGCGGGCCAATCTCATCGCTGCGTTTCCCGAAGTTCCGGTCGACAAAAACGGCTTCGTGCAGTCGGTCCATGATACCGGCGACGAAGTGCTGTTGTTTCTCGACTGCCTGGCGGAAGGATGCATCGAGGGCGAACTGTGCGACAGCCGGCTTGCCTGGCTCGAAGCCCGGCTCGAACAATCAGGCGGCAGGCCCGCCTACGTTTTCCTGCATCATCCGCCGGTCGCGCTCGGCCTGCCGCAGCTCGATCCGCTGGCGCTCGAACGGCCCGAGCGGTTGCTCGGCCTGCTGCGGGATCATGGCAACGTTCGCCATATTTTCTTCGGCCACGTTCACCGCGACATCGCGGGAACCGTCGCCGGCATTCCGTTCTCGGCGCAGCGCGGCCTGCATGTGCGGTTCGAGCTTGCCCTCGACCGATCGAGCGAGGTCGTCGAACAGGCGCCGCCGTCCTACGCCGTCATCCTCATCGACAGCGCCAACGAGTGCGTGGTGGTGCACGGTTGCGATTTTCTCGAGCAATGGCCGATCTATTCAGCGGAAACCGGCGAACGCGTCACGGCGTGAACCGGCCACTTCGCGTGGGTTCAGCGCCTTAAGGCCTCAAGCGAAGACGTGCGCCTTGCCCGATACGGTCAGCCGCACGATCTCGCCGACCGCCGGCGCGTCCATGCCGGATTTGCGCAGGATCAGCGGGGTGCCGCCGATCGCGGCGGCGTCCGGCGGATCGGAATTGTTCAGGAGCCGCACCGCGATCGTGCATGTCGAGCCGGCGAATTCCGATTCCGTCACCTCGCCGAAGGGCATGTCTGGTGTGCCCGACATGCCCTCGCGCGAGGTGCGTTTGAGCCCAATCTGCTCCGGCCGCAACATGATGCGGGCGACATCGCGGCTGTCCGGCGTGTCGACCGCGATGCGGCCCAGCGGCGAACTGGCGAAGCCGCCCGAAATGCTCGCGGGCAGGATGATGGCATCGCCGAGGAACTCGGCGACCATCCTGTCCTTCGGCTTGAGATAAAGCTCGCGCGGCGTGCCGACCTGGGAAAATTTCCCGTCGCGCATGACCGCCACCTGGCTGGCGAAGGACAGCGCCTCGGCTTGGTCGTGCGTCACCAATATGGTGGTGATGCCGGCCCCTTCCAGAAGCTCGGCCACCGCCTTGCGCATCGAGGCGCGCAGGCCGGTGTCGAGGGCCGAGAACGGCTCGTCGAGCAGCATCAGCCGCGGCTTCATCGCCATGGCGCGTGCTAGCGCCACGCGTTGCTGCTGGCCGCCGGAGAGCTCGTGCGGACGGCGTTTGAGGATCGCCTTGTCCAGTCCAACGATATAGGCAAGTTCGATGATGCGCTCGGCGCGCTTGTCGTCGTCCCGTGCCATGCCGAAGCCGATATTGTCCGAGATGGTCAGATGCGGGAACAGGGCGCCGTCCTGCGCCACCAGGCCAATGCCGCGGCGATGCGCCGGAACGGCGGCGCCGCCATTGGCCAGCACCTGCCCGTCGAGCACGATGCGGCCCTGATCGGGCGCCTCGAAACCGGCGATCAGCCGCAGCAAGGTTGTCTTGCCGCAGCCGGAAGGTCCTACGATCGCGGTGCGACTGCCGCTGGCGACGTTCAGGTCGACGCCGGCAAGTGCCGCGACCGGGCCGTAACGCTTGTGCAGATTGCCGAGTTCGAGAAAGCTCATCGTCCGGCCATCCGCTTCGACTGGACATAGAGCAGCCAAGTCAGGGGCAGCGACATCGCCACCATGATGAAGGCGTAAGGGGCCGCCGAGGCGTAGTCGATCTCGCCGCTATAGGACCAGAACGCCATGGCCAGCGTGCGGGTGCCGTTCGGCGCCAGCATCTGCGTCGCGGTCAATTCGTTCATGATGCCGAGCGCCACCAGCGCCATGCCGGCCGCGGCACCCGGCGCCGACAGGCGGATTGTCGTCGACCACAGCGCGTTGAGCGGCCGCCGGCCGAGGCTGGAGGCGGCGCGCTCGAGTTCGACCGGGGCCTGGGCGATCGACGCGCGCAGGCTGACCAGGGCACGCGGCAGGAACATCAGTGAGTAGGCGAGCAGGATGGTGAACAGGGTCTGGTAAAGCGGCAGGGCGATGCGCACGGTGATGGTGACCAGCGCCAGCGCAATGACGACACCCGGCAGCGAGCCGACAATGTAATTGCATCCCTCCAGCAGGCGCTGCAACGGACCGGGCGCGCGGATTGAGATCCAGGCCATCGGCATGGCAGCGACAGTGGCAAGCAACGCGCCGGCGAGCGATAGGAACAGTGTCTGGCCGAGTGCCAGGCCAATCTCATCGAGACGCCAGACATCGGCGCCGCCGGCGATGAGCCAGCGGCCGATGGTGATGAACGGCACGCCAAGCGCCAGCAGGGTGGTGACGACGAGCAGCAGCAAGCTGGGCAGGGTGGCGCGACCGAGGCTCATCCGCTGCTGATATCGCGCGGCACCCGAGCCGACACGGGCATAACGCTCCTCGCCGCGCACCAGCACTTCGAGGCCGAGCAGCACGAAGCAGCAGGTCACCAGCACGCCGGCCAGCATGTTGGCGGCCGGACCGTTGAAGGTCGACTGGAACTGGTCGACGATCGCGGTGGTGAAGGTGTCGAAGCGGATGAAGACGTAGAGGCCATATTCGGCCAGCAGATGCAGGCCGACCAGCAGCGAGCCGCCGCAGATGGCGAGCCTGAGCTGCGGCAACACGACACGCCAGAACGCACGCCAGGGTCCGAGACCAAGTGCCGCCGCGGCATCCTCCAGCGCAGGATCGAGGCGGCGCAGCGCCGCCGACACCGGCAGATAGAGGAAAGGAAAATAGGCGATGACGGATACCAGCACGCCAGCCCAGAGGCCGTGCAGTCCCGGCACCATGGTGATCCAGGCATAGGAGTGTACGAAAGCGGGGATGGCGAGCGGCGCCACGCAGAGCCAGGACCAGAGCCGGGCACCAGGCAGGTCGCTGCGTTCGGTCAGCCAGGCCAGCGTCACCGACAAGGTGATGGCGATCGGTACGGCCAGCAGCACCAGCAGGCCGGTGTTGACCAGCAGTTCGCCGACACGTGGCCGGAAGACCAATGCCGCGACAGTGTCCCAGCCGGTCTGCACCGCGACCCATATGATGAAGGCAAGCGGCACCAATGCCAGCAGGGAGACTGATATGGCGGCGATGACAAGCCAGGGCGCCACACGCCGCTGCGTTCTTCGGCGCATCTTCGGCGGCAGGCCAGGGCGCGCGAGATCGACCGCGGGCTGCATCAGCTCAGGCGCCATGCCATCGCGGCGCGGCGGCGGCAATCAGGGGACCACGGTCGCGGTCAGGAACGAAGCGTGTCGTCATGGACGAATGCATCTCGGAACAAAACGCTCCCGCGGAAGGTGAATTCCCGCAGGAGCACGGTTTGACGTCCTTATTAGGAAGAACGACGACTAAAGCAAGCCGGCTGCGGTCATCAGGTCGGTGACCTTCTTGGAGTTCAGCGTCGCGGCGTCGACCTTCGGCGCCTGCAGGTCGACCAGTGGCACCAGCTTCGGATTGGACTGCGCACCCTTGCCGACCGCGTATTCGAAGGAGGTTCCGTTCTTCAGCACGTCCTGGCCACCCTTGCCGGTCACCCATTTCAGGAAGGCCTGAGCTTCCTTGGGGTGCTTGCTCGAGGCCAGCACGCCGCCGCCGGAGACCGATACGAAAGCGCCCGGATCCTGGTTCTTGAAATAGTGCAGCGCGACGTTCTTGGAGTTTTCGCCGGTCTTGGCCTGATCGCCGAAATAGTAATAGTGGTAGATCACGCCGCCTTCGATCTCGCCGGCATTGACCGCCTTCATCACCGTGCTGTTACCCTTGTAGGCGGTGAAGTTCGCCTTCATCGCCTTCAGCCAATCGGCCGTGGCGGCCTCGCCCTTGAGCTGCAGCAATGCGCTGACAATAGCCTGGAAATCGGCGCCAGAAGGCGAGGCCGCCCAGCGGCCCTTCCAACTCGGGTCGGCGAGGTCGAGCATCGACTTGGGCAACTGGTCGGCCTTGAGCTTGGTCGTATTGTAGGCAAAGACGGTGCTGCGCGCGGCCACGCCCACCCATTTGCCGCTGGCGGCCTGATAGTCCTGCGGGACCTGTGCGAGCGTGTCGGCGTCGACCGGCGCGAACAGGCCGGCATTCTCGACCAGCACCATGGCCGGCGAATTTTCCGTCAGAAACACGTCGGCGGGCGAGGAGGCGCCTTCGGCGACGATCTGGTTGGAGAAGTCGCTGTCGCCGCCATTGCGCAAGGTAACCTTGATGCCGGTTTCCTTGGTGAACCCTTCGGCCCAATCCTTGGCCAGGCTTTCATGCTGGGCGTTATAGACGATGATGCCGGCATCTTCGGCCGTCGCCGGACCGGCGGCCAGGCTGATTGCAAGCGCCGCTACGCTGGCCAGGGCAAGAAGGGGGGATTTCATAAGGTACTCCTCGGGGTTGTCCGCACTGCGGGTGCGTCCGAGTATCAATTCATGAATGGGTTAGTCAAGATTAAAAGGCAATCGGCGCCATCACGGTTTCGCGTATCGGACGCTGATGGATCATCCGACATGCGGTGCTGGTGGCTGCTCCTGCAGAATGCAACCATCGACCATCGGATGAATGGTCCAGCGCTGGTCCAGGCCCTGCTGTGCTCGTTTGGTCTCCGGATCGAACGCTTCGTTCAGCATGGCGCACCACGTTCTGCGCAGATTCTCGCAGCGTGTCCTAAACGCGGCGCTGCCAAGCCCGTCACGCATATCCTGCGCGGTGAGGTCGATGGCCTCGCCTGGCGGTTTGGGCGGGACCTCCCCCGTGTCGGGAAAATCCGGATTCCACTGAAGATAGTGTCTTGCGTCGACACCGGCCGCCGCATCGAATTTGACCACCGCCATCAGCGGATGAAATTCGTGCCAGCCCTTGTGATAGCCGTCATAGACATGTTCGCCGAGGACGGCGACATGATCGCCCATCCTGATGGGGCCGAGCGCCTTGTCGCCGACATTGGCGTCCTCGACATTGCCGGGATTCCAGTTGAACAGTCCCTGCAGGACCGGCTTGACCCCGCCGAAATAGGACGCCGCTCCGCCGATGGCGCCGCCAATGGCCGCTCCGAGCAATCCTCCCAGGAACGAGCCGATGGCGCAGCCCAGCGCACCCAGGAAGAACGACCCTATGGCGCAGCCGACAGCCGCCCCAACACTGGCGCCGGCGGCCGCCGCGGCCGCCGTGACGACCAGAGCCGCCGTCAGCAGGATGATGATGGCCGGCGCCCACTGGCGCATCTTGATCCAGAAGTCACCCTCGGCCTCGCAGTGCAGGGCCCAGCGGGCATGATCGTCGGCGGGTGCGTAGCCCAGATCCGCCTTCAGGTCATCGCGCGGCAACAGCAGTTCATGACCCTGAAAGCCATCATTGAGAATGTCGTTCGCCGGATGGGCCGTGATGTTGGCGGCGAATTCCGCGACGACGGTGCCGTCGCCATTGTAGCGATTAGCGGCGGCCAAAGCCGCCTCATTGGTTTCGGCGTTGAGAATTTCAGTCGTCGGATGCGGCATCAGTATGATGTCGAAATACTGGTCGTTGTCGAAGGCGCCGAGATCGCTGCGGAACGGATTGTAGGAGACGATGCCGACGGCGCATTTCGGATTGTCCTTGTCGAGACAGACCAGGCGATGGTTGAGCCATTCCCCGGCGGCCTTGTCGATCGTCGCGGTGGCGGACGCCAGAAACGCGATTGCCGCGGCAAGTGCTGCGCCGACCGGCCCCAGCAGCAAGCCGAAGGCGGCCGCCAGCCCGGTGATGACGATGATCTGCAGCGCCTGGCCGGCGAGGAAAGCCAGCCGGTCGGCCTCATTGTAGGGCTTGCCACCGGCCGGATAGAGAAAGCAGCTCGTATAGTGCTTGTAGGCCATCGGAGCGCCTCAGCCTTTCGTGGCGATGAGCGTCACGCCGCCGGTCAAGGTGCGTGATCCGCTTTCGCCGATCGTGAAGACATGGACGTTGAAGGCCTTTGAGCCACGGAAGGCGGCGTCCCTCGGTTCGATCTCGACGGTGATCTCGGTTATCTGGCGCGGCTGCAGTGAAAGCGTTCTTGGAACGATCCTGACCGACCAGTCATCGGGAACGGGAAACCGGCCATAGGCCTGTTCCTCCAGCGCCTTGGCCCAGCGCGCCTTGCTCTCCGCGAGCCTCGGCTGCGGGGTGTCCGTGCGTTCGTCTCGACCTTGGCCGCGTGGCGGGGTACATGGTTGCAGCTTCGGCAGGCCGTAGCAGTCCGCCTCGATCTGGAAACGCCGGACGACCGAGGCCTCGTTGCGGACGCTGAAGGAGAACTTTGCCGGTGAGCGCATCTCGGCAATGTTGACGTTCTTCTGGCCGAGGTTGTTGCCGGGGTTGGCGTCATCGCCCCAGGAAAGCTGTGCTTGCAGGCAGTAATGGCCGCCGGTGGCGGGCGTGGTCCAACTGAATTCGGCATAGGCAGGGCAATCGATCGTGCCCTTGGCCCCGAGATTGACGGCGACATTGGCGATCGGTCGGGAAACGGTCTGTGCGCCGAAGGACAGGTAGGACAGCGCCACCCCGACGCCGACGGCCGGCGCATCATAGGACCCGTTCCAGACACGCACGCGAACGCGATAGGTGCGAGAGGGCTGCAGCGCACCGGTGACTGGCGCGGCGCCGTCGAAAATGTCGATGTCGGGATTGTCCCAAGTGACCGCGAGACCCTGCGCCATCAGATAGTACTGGGCATAGAGAAGAGGATCGGCGCGCTTGTAGATGTCGGGCGGCAGCTGGATACAGCAATCGTTCTGCGCAGGGCTCGGCAGCCGCTGGCGCTTGGCCAACCGGCACAGCAGCATGCGAATCGTCGCAAACAGCACCTTCAGCCCGACGGCAAGACGCTTCCAGAATTCGGCGGCGAACAACAGCAGTGCCGCGGTTCTGACGTGGTTGACCAGAGATCCTGCCATGTCGTGTTTCCCACGCTGAGAGGACGCAACGGTAGTGTTTTCCTGGCGACGTATCCCCGCCGGTTCTCCCGGCTATTTCTTCAGTGATCCCCGTCTTCTGTAGAAGTAGATGGCAGCGACAAAGACTATGGCCGCAATGACAAGGCTGCCCTCGAAAGTTCCCGAGCCATTGTCGGGAGAAAATCCAAAAATGCGTTCAATGAAATCCATCTCGGCCTCCCTCCGATCCTTGACGCTACAGAAGGGTTTACCTTACGTCAATCAAGGCTTGGTCCGCGCCGTTCCCAACGCACGGGCCGGGAACCAGGGAAACCGTCAGGGAATTTCGCGGGGCCCTCCCGCAAACTTTCGTGATTTGCCCGTAGTTTGGCTTGGACATTATTTCGCCGGCCACGTAACAAATCAGTGCCGAGGCGCGAAGATCGGGGAGTGAACTCTTGTGAGCGGCAAGGACGAGGCCGAACTTTCCCGGCTGATGCGGGCCGCGATCGCGGGAGATGAAAAGGCCTATGCCGACTTTCTCCACCGGATTGCCGCGCTGATCCGCGGCTTTGTCAGGCGCAAGATCGTGCAGGGCGGGGTCGATCCCGAGGATGTCGTGCAGGAAACCTTGCTGGCCATTCATGTCAAACGACACACCTGGCGCCAGGACGCGCCGGTGCTGCCATGGGTCTATGCGATTGCCCGTTTCAAGCTGATCGATGCATTCCGGCGACGCGGGCGGCGCATCGAAATCGATGTCGACGACATCGCCGAGACTTTCGCCGAGCCGGAAACCGAGACGGTCAGCGAGCGCGACATCAACCGGGCGCTCGACGGGCTGCCGCCGGCTCAGCGGTCCGTGGTTTCGGCCGTGTCCGTGGAGGGCCGTTCCATCGGTGAGACAGCGGCGAAGTTCGGCATCAGCGAGACGGCGGTGCGTGTGTCGCTGCACCGGGGACTTACCGCCATAGCCAAGCGATTCGGCCAGGAGCGATTCGGACAGGGGCGGTTCGGACGGGAATGACATGAAGACCGACGATCTCATCAAGGCGCTCGACGCCGATGCTCGCAGCAAGGCGATGCCATTGCGTTCGGCCTGGTGGCTGGCGGCCGGTGCGGCCGTCGTCGCCGCGGCCGCTGTTTTCATGATGACAATCGGGCCGCGCCCCGACTTCATGGTTGCCGCGCATACGATCCGCTTCCTGTCCAAGTTTGTTTTCACCGTCGTGCTCGCCATCAGCGCCTTCGCCCTGATCCGTGCCCTGTCGACGCCGGGTGCGGCGACAGGCCGGGCAATGGCGGCGATGATCGCCGCGCCGCTGCTGGTCGCGGTGGCCGTGGTGCTGGAACTCTTCATGGTGCCGCAGGCGCTATGGGGCACGCGCATGATCGGATCGAACATGATGATCTGCATGAGCTTCATCCCGCTGATCGGCATCGGCCCGCTGGCCATCTTCCTGTGGATGCTGCGCTATGGTGCGCCTACCCGGCCGGTGCTTGCCGGCACCGTCGCGGGGCTGCTTGCCGGCGGGCTGGCGGCGACCTTCTATGCGGCGCACTGCTTCGACGATTCGCCGCTTTTCGTTGCCACCTGGTACACGATCGCCATCGCGGCCCTCGCTTTGCTCGGCGCGCTCGGCGGGCGGTTTTTCGTGCGATGGTAACAGGATACCCGCGCCCACACCCCGTCAATACCGGTCCTTAATCATGCCGGCAATTGTTTGCCCCGATCGCTGGCTGACGATGATCCATCCCGACGACCGCGCCGCGGTCGCGGAGGCTGATCGCGCCCATCTCGATGGCCAGACGGAATTTTTCGAGGCCGAGTTCAGGATGCGCCACAAGGATGGCCGCTGGGTTTGGATTCTCGACCGCGGCCAGGCCATCGAGCGCGATGCGGACGGACAGCTGATCAGAGCGATCGGCAGCTTGACCGACATCACCCGGCGCAAGCAGGCCGAAGAACGGCTCATCGTCTCGGCGGCGATGCTGGCCGACGAGAAGGAGCGGCTGAGGGTGACGCTGCAATCGATCGGCGATGCGGTCATCTGCACCGATGCCGCGAACCGCGTCACCTTCATGAACCCGGTGGCCGAAAAGCTGACCGGCGTTTCCGGCGACGAGGCACTCGGCAAGACGCTGAGCCATGTCTATTGGGCAGTCGACGAGGAGACCGGCCACAGGATCGGCATGACGCGGCCCGTGACAGGCGAAGAGGCGCGCTCCGACCAGAACAGCCGCGCGGTCCTCATCCGGCGCGACGACACACGCTGCAGCATCCGCCAGGTCGTGTCGCCGATCATCAACGAGCGCAACGAATTCGGCGGGCTGGTGATCGTCTTCCAGGACTTCACCGATGCGCGCGCCCTGCAGCGCCAGCTTGCCCATGCCGCCGCGCACGATGCGCTCACCGGGCTCGCCAACCGCTCGAGCTTCATCCGCGCCATGGAGGGATTGGTCGATCAGGCGCGCAAGGACGGCACGATGGCCGGGGACCGCCATCAGTTCATGTTCATCGACCTTGACCATTTCAAGCTGGTCAACGACACGGGCGGTCACGCTGCCGGAGACGCCCTGCTGAAGCGGGTCGCGGAGGCAGTGCGCGGCGTGCTTGGTTCTGAAGACATCGTCGCGCGTCTGGGTGGCGACGAATTCGCTGTTATCCTGAAGTCCGGTTCTGCCGCTGACGCGCGGCTCGCGGCGCGTTCCATCATCGATGCGATAGCCGGCCTCAACTTCACCTGGGAAGGCCGGCCGCACGCGATCGGCGCCAGCATCGGGCTGACGGCGATCTGCGCCAATTGCGGCGAAGTCGACGAGATCATCGCGAGGGCCGATACCGCCTGCTATGCGGCCAAGGCGGCCGGGCGCGGATGCGTTTGCGTGGCACCCGACGGCAAAACCGCCGACGACAGGTCAGAACCACCCAAGCCGCTCGCCGCGGCCTCGTGACCGGACGCGTCAGCGCGTCGGAACGGGGTGCTCGCCGCGATAGTCGTAGAAGCCGCGTCCGGTCTTGCGGCCGAGCCAGCCGGCCTCGACATATTTGACCAGCAGCGGGCAGGGACGGTACTTCGAATCCGACAGGCCGTCATGCAGCACCTGCATGATCGACAGGCAGGTATCGAGGCCGATGAAATCGGCAAGCTGCAGCGGTCCCATCGGATGGTTGGCGCCGAGCCTCATGGCGGTGTCGATGGCATCGACCGAGCCGACGCCCTCATAGAGGGTGTAGATCGCCTCGTTGATCATCGGCAGAAGGATGCGATTGACGATGAAGGCCGGGAAATCCTCCGAGACCGTGATCGTCTTGTCGAGCTGCTTCACATAGGTCTTCGCCGCCTCGAAGGTCTGGTCCTCGGTGGCGATGCCGCGCACCAGTTCGACCAGCTTCATCAGCGGAACAGGGTTCATGAAGTGTATGCCGATGAACCGCTCCGGCCGGTCGGTCTGCGCTGCTAGCCGCGTGATCGAGATCGACGAGGTGTTGGTCGCCAGAATCGCTTCGGGATTAAGCTGCGGGCAGAGCTGCGCATAGATCTTGCGCTTGACGGTTTCGTCCTCGGTCGCCGCCTCGATCACCAGGTCGGCGCCGGCAAGATCGGCCATCGTCGGCGCCGACGCGATGCGTGCCATGGCCTCATTACGGAGCTTCTCGTCGAGCTTGCCGGACCCCACCTGACGGGCCATGTTGCCGCTGATGGTGGCGATGCCCTTCTCGATACGGTCGGGCGATATATCGTAGATCAGAACCTTGTAACCCGAAAGCGCGGAGACGTGCGCTATGCCGCCGCCCATCTGGCCCGCACCAATGATGCCGATCGTCTCGATCTTGCTCATTACCCGATCCCGTCCGGAGCGTTTCTCGCCAGAATCGCGAACCGCCCCATCTCTTTGTTTTCCCGCAATTCCCGGCGCAAAAAACCTGCGCACTGCCGCTGGAATTGCTCTCAGCCTTTGTGGCCTGCTTATTGTGCGGTGCAAACTAAAAGGGTGGGGCGACTTCGTCTACCCCACCCCTGGCAATTTAATACGGTTGCGCGGAAGCGTCAAAGTGCCTTCTGCAACTCCGGCAGGATGACGAAGAGGTCGCCGACGAGGCCGTAGTCGGCAACCTGGAAGATCGGCGCTTCCTCGTCCTTGTTGATGGCGACGATGACCTTGCTGTCCTTCATGCCGGCGAGGTGCTGGATGGCGCCGGAGATGCCGACCGCAATGTAGAGATCGGGGGCGACGACCTTGCCGGTCTGGCCGACCTGCCAGTCGTTCGGCGCATAGCCGGCGTCGACGGCGGCGCGGGAAGCACCGACGGCGGCGCCGAGCTTGTCGGCGACCGGCAGGATGACTTCCTGGAATTTTTCCGAGGAACCGAGCGCACGGCCGCCCGAGATGATGATCTTGGCCGAGGTCAGCTCCGGACGGTCGGTCTCCGACAGCTTGTTCTCGACGAAGGTGGACAGGCTGGGGTTGGCAGCCGCATGAACCGTCTCGACCGAAGCCGAGCCACCCTCGGGTGCTGCCTGGAAGGAGGCGGTGCGCACGGTGATCACCTTCTTGGCGTCGCTCGACTGCACCGTCTGGATTGCGTTGCCGGCATAGATCGGCCGCTTGAAGGTATCCGGCGAGACCACTTCGATGATCTCGGAGACCTGCGCGACATCGAGCAGGGCCGCGACGCGCGGCGCGACGTTCTTGCCCGCGGACGTCGCCGGCGCGATGATCGTGTCGTAGGCGCCAGCCAGCGAGACGACCAGTGCCGCCGTCGGCTCAGCCAGGCGCTCGGCGAGCTCGTCGGCTTCGGCGAGCAGCACCTTGCTCACGCCCTTCAGTTTCGCGGCTGCGTCGGCAGCAGCCTTGGCGCCTTTGCCGGCCACCAGCACATGAACGTCCGAGCCGATCTGCAGCGCAGCCGAAAGTGCCTTGGCGGTCTGGTCGGAAAGCGTTGCGTTGTCGTGTTCTGCGATGAGGAGAATTGCCATCTTTTTATCCCTTCCCAGCCTTACAGCACGCCGGCTTCGTTCTTGAGCTTGTCGACCAGTTCGGCGACGCTCTTGACCTTGACGCCCGCCTTGCGGCCGCCCGGCTCCTCGGTCTTGATGACCTTGAGGCGCGGCGTGACGTCGGCGCCGTAGTCGGCGGGCGACTTCTCGTCGAGCGGCTTCTTCTTGGCCTTCATGATGTTGGGCAGCGAGGCATAGCGCGGCTGGTTGAGGCGAAGGTCGGCGGTGACGATCACCGGCATCTTCAACTCCACCGTCTGCAAGCCGCCGTCGACTTCGCGCGTCACCTTGGCATGGTCGCCCTCGAGCACGACCTTGGATGCGAAGGTGCCCTGCGCCCAGCCAAGCAGGGCGGCCAGCATCTGGCCGGTCTGGTTGGAATCATCGTCGATCGCCTGCTTGCCGAGAATGACAAGGCCTGGCTTCTCCGCCTCGACCACGCCCTTCAGCACCTTGGCGACGCCGAGCGGCTCGGTCTGTTCGTCGGTCTTGACCAGGATGGCGCGGTCGGCGCCCATGGCGAGCGCGGTGCGCAGTGTTTCCTGCGCCTGCTGCGGGCCGATCGACACGACGATGATCTCTTCGGCCTTGCCGGCTTCCTTGATCCGGATCGCTTCCTCGACCGCGATCTCGTCGAACGGGTTCATCGCCATCTTGACGTTAGCGAGTTCCACCGCCGAACCGTCGGCCTTCACGCGAACCTTCACATTCGCGTCCACAACCCGCTTCACGGGCACAAGGATCTTCATTTGCCTGTCACCTCTTCACGCTAGTTGGGCGCGCTATAGCAGCCTGCGCCCTTTCTGAGTTGTCGAAAGCCGACATTCCGGACTGAATTCCGGCCAGACGGAATTCTGGCCGGATGGAAATTCTGGTCTTTGCCCGCCTTGCGGCTGCTCCTTAACCGCCTTGGGCTGCGACGGAGACGTTTCCGTAATTGTGGCAACCCTTGTCGTCAATACGCTGGAAGCTGCTCAAATCGGTTCAGTTCGGGCCAGAAGGGTTTCCGCGGCCCCAGCGCGCCGCAGTGACGGACGTTTGGGGTGTCGCTGGTTCGCCAACGGCCGGCGGCTGTTCGGGGGTCGGAACCACGGCGTCCTCGTCAGCGGGGGCAAACAGCGGCACGCCGCGACTGCGCAGGACCAGCACAAGGACCGCGCCGGCAATGATGCCGCCGATGTGGCAGGCCCAGGAGATCTGATCCTCTCCACCGGCCGCGAACATGACGACCTGGAACAGCACCCACAGGATGAGCGGAATGAAGGCTGGAATACGCAAGGGGATGCGGGCAAAGGCAAGCACCCACACCTTCACCCTGGGATAGAGGATCAGGTAGGCGACGACCACGCCGGCAATGGCGCCCGAGGCGCCGATCAGCGGCACTTGCGAATCCCAGGCGATGAGCCCCTGGAAAGCGGCTCCGGCGATGGCGCAGAGGAGATAGAAGATCAGGTAGCGGATGTGGCCGAGCGCGTCCTCGACATTGTCGCCGAACACCCAAAGGAACAGCATGTTGCCGCCGAGGTGGAAAATGTCGGCATGCAGGAAGGAGTAGGTGAGGTAGCTCAGGCTCTCGGGGATGATGATAAAGCGAGGGTCAAGCTCGGCCGTGTCGTGAACGACGGAGGGGATGAAGCCGAGGCCAAGCACGGCGGCATTGGTGAAGTTCTCGCCGCCGAGCGCCGTGGCGCAATAGACCACGGCATTGGCGACGATCAGCCCGATCGTCACATATTGCAGCCTGATGTGGCGCAGCCTGTTGGTGTCGTAAAGCGGGATGAACATTTGTCGTTGGCCTCGTCCCGCCTTTCAGTCCGTTCAGCGGTTCCTGCCGGGAACCCATAGCACGTCGGCATTTCCATTGTCATTGACCGCCCGGGCGGCGACAAACAGGAAATCCGAGACGCGGTTGATGTATTTCAGCCCGTCGCGGTTGACGTGTTCGGCCGGGTCCTGAGCCAGGGCGACCATCAGCCGCTCGGCTCGCCTGGCCACGGTGCGGGCAAGATGGAGGGCGGCCGCCGCCGGCGTGCCGCCGTTCAGCACGAAGGATTTCAGCGGCCGAAGGTCTTTGTTGAGGAGGTCAATGTCGCGCTCGACACGGCTGGTCTGGGCGGCAACGATGCGCAGCGGCTCGTAGCCAAGCGGCTTGCCGTCATCAGGCACGGCGAGATCGGCGCCGAGGTCAAAAAGGTCGTTCTGAATGCGGGCAAGCATGGCGTCGATCGCCTGATAGCTCTGTGCGGTATGCACGCGAGCCATGCCGATGCAGGCATTGGCTTCGTCGACCGTACCATACGCATCCACCCTGAGATCGGATTTCAGCCGCCGCTCACCAGTGCCGAGCCCGGTGGTGCCGTCATCGCCGGTGCGGGTGTAGATCTTGTTGAGCTTGACCACATCGCCTCCCGAAGGCCCTCACTTGCGGGTGAAATACACGGCCAGCAGGATCAGCGCCAGCGCCACGGCCTGCAGCAGAACGCGCGCCTGCATCAACTTGTTGGAGGTCACACCGGAGCCGCCGCGCATCATGTTGATGAGGCCCCTGATCAGCACGACCACCACGGCGGCCATGACCAGAATGGCAAGGATGTTGAAGGCAGTAGCCATTTTGTGTTTCCAGTTCTTTGCTTGTTCAGGCGCGCTTGGCGAGCAGGCGGTGGAGCATCGAGGCAGGCAGGATGCGTTTGAGCATGGCCCCGATCTTGGCCGATATTGTTACCACATAGTGCGGGCGCGGGCGTCGCGACAGAAGTGCATGGCAAAGCACCTTGTGGACCACTTCCGGCCCGGGCTTCAGTGCCGATTGGCTGCCGCCGGCGCGCATGCGTTCCAGCTGCGCGGCATAGTCGGCGCGATGCACGGAATTCTCGTGATCGATATTCCTGAGGAACCAGGGCAGGCCATTGCTGGCGATCTTGGATTTCACCGGCCCCGGCTCGATCAGCGAGACATGGATGCCGCTGCCGGCCAGTTCCTGGCGCTGGCAGAGCATCAAGGCTTCCAAGGCATGTTTGGACGCCGAATAGGCGCCGCGGAAGCGCACAGGCACGAGACCCAGGATCGACGAGCAATGGACGAGGCGGCCGTGGCCCTGGCGGCGCATCACCGGAACCAGACGGCGGGTCAGGTCGTGCCAGCCGAAGAAATTGGCCTCGAACTGCTCCTTGAGCGCCGCAACGGGCAGATCCTCGACGGCGCCTGCCTGCGCGTAGGCGCCGTTGTTGAACAGCGCGTCGAGCCTGCCGCTGGTGCGGTCGAGCACTGCCGCCACCAGGGCGGCGATCGATGCCGGTTCAGTGTAATCGAGATAGAAGGCCTCGATGCCGTCCGCTTCGAGCGCGGCGATGTCTTGCGGCTTGCGCGCCGTCGCGAACACCCGCCAGCCCTCGGCCTTCAACGCACGGGCGCAATAGGCGCCTATGCCGGAAGACGCACCGGTGACGATGATGGTGCGCAACTCTGCCGCTGGAGAATTCGAGGTTTGACGAAGGGTTGCCATTTGTCGCATTCCCTTCCCATATTCGCGGCGTCGAGACAATCGAAGGGAGCGCGCTTTCTTGCTGCGGAATATTGTCGCCCTGCGCCGCGTGCTCTACGACGCGCTCGGCCATTTCAACACCGATGACGGCTGGGCGATGGCCAGCCATCTGGCGATCACCTCGCTGATGGCGCTGTTTCCGTTCCTGATCTTCGCCACGACGCTGGCCAGCTTCCTCGGCGCCCAGGCCTTTGCCGACACAGCCGTGCATCTGGTCTTCGACACATGGCCCGAGCAGATTGCCAAGCCGATCGCGCGCGAGGTGCTGAACGTGCTGACTGTCAGGCGCACCGACCTGTTGACTTATGGCGTGCTGCTTGCCGCCTATTTTGCCTCCAACGGCATCGAGGCGCTGCGCACGTCGCTCAACCGCGCCTATCGGGTCACCGAGACGCGCGGCATCATCTATCGCCGGGTGCAGAGCATCTTCTTCGTGCTGATCGCGACCGCCGGGTTCCTGGCTATCAGCGTGCTCCTGGTGTTCGCGCCCCTGCTGGCGCGGCTGGCGGAAGCCCATTTCGAGTGGATCAAACCCTATACGGGCACGAGCACGCTGTGGCGTTACGTCATTGCCTCAACGGTCATCATCGGCGGACTTTTTGCCGTCCACTACTGGCTGCCGGCCGGCAAGCGCCGTTTCGTATCGCTGATACCCGGCATCATCTTCACACTGGCCGCATGGCTTATCGGCTCGACGATGTTTGCCACCTATCTCGATCATTTCTCGTCCTATGTGACGACCTATGCCGGTCTCGCCTCGATCATGATCGCGGTGGTTTTCCTCTACATCGTCTCGGCGATCTTCATCCTCGGCGGCGAGCTCAACGCCGCGATCAGCCGCTATCTGGAGGCGCGCGCCCGGGTCGGTTGAAGTTTGCCCGATCGGGCGGTCGCCAGCCCAACGCCGAACGTGGTGATCGCCATGCCGGCGATCTGAAGTGCGTTGAGCTGTTCGTTGAACAGGGCCCAGGCGATGATGGCCGTCACCGCCGGCACGAGGTAGAACAACGACGCCACTTTCGACATCTCGCCGTCGCGGATCATCACCATCAGAAGGAAGATGGCGCCGAGCGACAGCACCAGCAGCAGCCAGGCCATGGCGAAGATCAATTCGCCATTGATGACGACGGTTTGTGTTTCGAAGGCAAGCGAAGCCAGGATCATCAGCGAAGCGCCGCCGACATATTGCCACATGGTGGCCGCCACGAGGTCGCCGCCGGAAGCAAAACGCTTCTGCCAGATGGTGCCGGCACTCATGCCGAGCACGGAGACCAGGGAGGCGATCAGCGTGGCCGCCGTCACGCCGCCGCCGAGCGCGCCGAGTTTTGGCCACAGCACGACGACGATGCCGACAAGGCCGATAGCAAGGCCAAGCCAGTGGCGCGGCAGGATGGCCTCGCCCAGGAACTTGCCAGCGAGCATCGCGGTGATCAGCGGCTGCAGGCCGACGATCAGGGCCGAAAAACCGGCCGGCATGCCCCTATGAATGGCCCAGAAGACGGCGCCGAGGTAGACGCCATGCATCAGCACGCCGGCGCCGGTGGCATGCAGCGCCTCGGTGCGGGTGGCTGGTTTCGAGCCAAGCACCAGCATCAGGACAGCCAGCAGGATGGCGGCCAGCACGAAACGCGCCGCGAGGAAGGTGAATGGCTCCGCCCAAGGCATGGCGTAACGCGCGCCGATGAAGCCGGTCGCCCAAAGGAGGACGAAGGTGGCGGGGATGAACCGCTTGAGGCTGGACATTTTCCGGGGACCGCCGCGCTGGGTGAGAATTAACCGTGACGATGCTCTAGTCCTGTTCAACCCGGCGCGCAAAACGAAACCATTGATCCATGCGTCACGGCAATTCAACGGGTCACGCGTCTGGAGAGCATTTCTCCTGACGGTGTACTGGTCAAAGCCCGACCATCCTTTTGACATCGTCCGGCGAAGCGCCGGCTTCGCGCAAGGCGGCCAGACTGGTATCCCTGAGGCTCTTCGACAGTTTTCGCCCGTCCGGCCCGAGGATCAGCGGATGATGGAAATAGGCCGGCCGTGGTAACCCCAGACTCTCCTGGAGCAGACGCTGCACCCCGGTCGCGGAAAACAGGTCCTGGCCGCGCACGACATGGCTGACGCCTTGCAGCGCGTCGTCGATGACGACGGCGAGGTGGTAGCTGGTCGGGATGTCCCGGCGCGCCACGATCACGTCGCCCCAGTCCTGCGGACGGGCTTCGACCGGGCGCGTCGCCGATAGCGTCTCATCGGTGAATTCGGCCCATGTGAGGTCCTTGCCGGCACGCGCCATGGCGGCGCCGACGTCCAGCCGCCAGGCGAAAGGCGCATTCTCGGCGATGCGCCGTTTGCGTTCCTTCATCGGCAATGCCTTGTCGGCCGGCGGATAGAGCGGCACACCGTCGGGATCGCGCGGCCATTCGCGTCCGCACCTTTCGCTGCCGGCGATGAAAGCCCTGATCTCGCCACGGCTCATGAAGGCGGGATAGACCAGTTCCTCGCGGATCAGCCGTTCCAGCACCGCTTCGTAGTCGGCGAAATGCTCGGATTGCCGGCGCACCGGCTCTTCCCAGCCTAGGCCCAACCATTTCAGGTCGGCAAACATGCCCGCCTCGAACTCCGGCGTGCAGCGCGTGGTGTCGATGTCTTCGACACGAAGCAGCAGGCGGCCGCCCATATGCATCGCCAGCTTCTGATTGAGCAGCGCCGAATAGGCGTGGCCCAGATGCAGTTCGCCGTTGGGGCTGGGCGCGAAGCGGAATGTCAGGAGCGTCATGTCTCAGGCGGCAATCGGGTTGTGCTGCGGTTTTGGCCGTTGCTACTTTGCGGCACATTTTCGGACAAGGATATCATGCAGCGCATCGCGACAGTGGACGACGTTGAGCGGGGGCTCGATGCACTTTGCGCGCTCGACCCGCGCCTGGAAAAAGTGCGCGGCATGGCCGGCGAGGTGCCGCTCAGGCTTTCGGAGCCCGGCTTCAGGAGCCTGGCCTCGATCATCGTCTCGCAGCAGGTGTCGCGGGCCAGCGCCGATGCCATCTTCGGCCGGCTGACGAAACTGGTCGATCCGCTGACGCCGCAAGCGATCCTGGCCGCCGGCGAGGACATGTTTCGCGAGGCCGGCCTGTCGCGGCCCAAGCAGCGTGGCCTTGTCGCGGTCGCCCAGGCCGTAGCCGACGGGCTCGACCTGCATCACCTTTGTTCGCTCGACGCTAGGGAGGCAATCGCCAGGATGACGGCTGTGCCCGGTATCGGTCCCTGGACGGCGGAAGTGTATCTGTTGTTTGCCGCCGGGCATCCCGATATTTTCCCGGCGCGCGATGTCGCCCTGCAGAGCGCTGTCGGCCACGCGCTGGGCATCGACCCGCGTCCAGCGGAGAAAACACTCATCGCATTGGCCGAATCATGGAGCCCGTGGCGAGGTGTCGCATCGCGGCTTTTCTGGTCCTATTATCGCGAAACCAGGGGCCGGGACGCCGCACCGCCGGCCTGAATAAGCAAAAAAGCATAAAAATCATACGTTTTTGGCACGGCGCGCGAGCGACAATCCGCTTCACATCCCTGTCATGTCGGGCTTACAGTATCCGCGCCGAACGGTCGGGCTTTTGAAGCAGCGCATGATCCTTTCCGAAAGTCGAATTCGATTTTCGGGATCATGTGCGAACCAAGGAGGTCAACAAGGTGACGGTTGCCGTATCTCCGGATGGGCTTCCAGCGCTGGTGCTGAATGCGGATTACCGTCCGCTCAGCTATTACCCCTTGTCGCTCTGGTCCTGGCAGGATGCCATCAAGGCGGTGTTCCTCGACCGGGTGAACATCGTCGCCGAATACGAGCATGCGGTATCCTCACCGACCTTCTCGATGAAGTTGCCGAGCGTGGTCAGCCTGAAGGCCTATGTGAAGCCGTCCAGGCATCCGGCCTTCACCCGCTTCAACGTCTTCTTGCGCGATCGTTTCCAGTGCCAGTATTGCAGCACGCCCGACGACCTGACCTTCGACCATGTCATCCCTCGCCATCGCGGCGGTGCCACGACATGGGAGAACGTCGTCGCCGCCTGTTCGCCCTGCAATTTGAGGAAGGGCGGGATGATGCCGTCGCAGGCAAAGATGTGGCCTCTGCAGAAGCCGTATCAGCCAACCGTGCACGATCTGCACAATAACGGCCGGCTGTTTCCGCCCAACCATCTGCATGAAAGCTGGATGGATTATCTCTACTGGGATGTCGAACTGGAGCCTTGAGTCCGTCGAGAATTCGGCAGGCTGGGCGCCTGAAGCGTTTTTTGGGTCTGAGCGGCAACGGGGCAACAAAGGGTTTCACGCATCGTCGCCATCGGTGCTTGAGGGTCGCGCAGCAGCCGGAGCTCCCTCGTGCGCTAAACTCCGGTAGTGCGAAGACATATCGACCGAGCGCCGCATCGTGTCATGGACGTTTAATCCTGAGCGGTCGGCCGGATAACGATGCTGCCCGCCCACAAGCAGACCGGCGCACAAGTCCCACTCCTGCGACCCACAATGGGTCACTCAATCTGCCGAATTCTTGAATGATCTCGCGACGGCGCTGTTGTGTCAGTCACGAGACAGAGCGCCGCGGAAGGCGACAGCGGCGAGGATCAGGCTGGCGATGGCATTCCAGCCGGCCAGGGACAGGCCGAGAATGCGCAAGGCGGCCTTGTCGCAGGAGGGCGGCACGAATTTGTCGAGCGCGTCGAGCACGCCTTTGCCGCCGGTGTCGACCGGTCCGGCCCCCGCCGTGCAATCGGCCGGACCCTGCCACCAGCCCCATTCGACGCCGGAGTGATAGACGCCGAGATAAAGGCCGTAGAGCATCAAGAGGCCGCCGATCGCCAGCAGGCCGCGCGTCAGCCATGCCGGTGCGCGCAGCATCGATGCGATCACCGCCAGCACCATCAAAGGCACGCCGATGTAATATGGGGTGCGCTGTTCCAGACAGAGATGGCAGGGTATGTAGCCGCCGATGTGCTGGAAACCGAGCGCCGAACCAACGGTCGCGGCCATCGCCACCGCGAGAAACAAGGCAGCGCGTGTCCGCTGGCGTCCGGTATCGGCATTCATGGTCGCTGTCATCGGTCTCTCGTCCATCGTGTTCGCCGTCTGCCAGATCTGCTTGCCACGCACTCAAAACCGTTGCGCGGTTTGAGCGACAAACGTCAGAGAGCGTATTTGATCAGGATATAGAGCAAAATCAGGGCAACCGCGGCGGCGCCGGCGATCAGGCCCAGGCGTTTTTCGATGAATTCGCGGATTGGCTCGCCATAGCGGCGCAAAAGCCACGCCAGGAGCACGAAGCGGCCGCCGCGCGCGATGATGGCCAGCACGATGAACAGCGCCAGATTGACGCCAAGGGCGCCGGACAGGATCGTCACGACCTTGATGGGCGGCAGATGCGCGGCACCCGAAGTGACCAGCATCAGGGCGATGAATTCGATGCTCACGCCGGCAGAGGAGCGCAACTGCTCGAACTCGTCATACTTGCCGTAGAATTCGAGGATGGGCCGCGCCACCGCGTCATAGGCGTAGTGGCCGATGAACCAGCCGGCAATGCCGCCCAGCACCGAGGCGACGGTGGCGATGAAGGCATAGCGATAGGCGCGATCCGGCCGCGACAATGCCATCGGCAGATAGAGCACGTCGGCCGGCACCAGGAATACCGAGCTTTCGACGAAAGCGATGAAGGCCAGCCACCATTCGGCCGATTTGCGGGCCGCCAGCGACAGGGTCCAGTCGTACAGTCCGCGAAGCATCGGCTCTCCTAGCGCAAGTGACCCAAAACCGCACGGCCGCCCTGGGACAAGGGCATGGATGAAAACAAGGACGCAAAGCGCGCCGCAGCATGTCTCCAGACACGGCGCGCTTCGGTGCGCCGCCTGTCTAGAAAGATTTTCCGCGCTGCACAATGGCAGCACCGCCGCGAAATCGAAAGGCGAAGATTGGTCGCATCCAATGCGATACCGAGAATTGGCCAGTTGACGAACAGGCCTCCGACCGTATAGTCCGCGCCCATCCAGGCCGCCCGGCCTGAGCCCCTATGGCGGAATTGGTAGACGCGCTCGACTCAAAATCGAGTTCCGCAAGGAGTGCTGGTTCGATCCCGGCTAGGGGCACCATTTGGGCGCTTGGAAGTCAATAAATCAAACAGGTTCAAGGGTTTGCCGTTCTCCGGGCGCTAACGGTCAGGGGCGAACACGGTATGGAAGCCAGCACGCAGGCGACGAGGATGCCCCATGGAACCAGATGAATGAACGAGAATTGACGTGTGTCGGCTGCCGAGTGTGGCCCTCCTAACAGGCCGAGTTGCATGGACATCAAGGCTCCTTCCTCATCCACCGGTGTTCTGCGGGGCTTCCAAAGCGACGGCATGTGGCTGATCCTCTCCTTGTTTGTGGCAGGCGGCCTCATCCTGGGCTTCGGCCTTCTCGCGGAGGAAGTCATTGAGGGCGACACAAAGGGTTTTGATCGGACAGTGCTTCTGGCGTTCCGCAGCGCCGGTGATCCGAGCAATCCGATTGGCCCTCCTTGGCTGGAAGAAATGGGACGTGATGTCACCTCCCTCGGCAGCTTCGCGTTCCTGGCCTTCGTGTCGGTAGCTGCAGTGGGGTATCTGCTGATCACACGGGAACGATGGTACGCGGCGTTGGTAGCCCTAGCCGTGGTCGGCGGGGAGGTAATCAGCACCTTACTCAAGATCGCGTTCGACCGGCCAAGGCCAGATGTTATTCATTCTGCAAGGGTCTTCACTGCGAGCTTTCCAAGCGGACACGCTATGCTTTCGGCGGTCACGTTCCTCACGCTCGGAGCCCTGCTCGCCAAAGCCAGCCCCGATCACCGTGCCAAAGCCTACTTTGTCTCGCTCGCCTTGTTCTTGACGGTCATGGTCGGATTGAGCCGCGTGTATCTCGGCGTACACTACCCCACCGATGTTCTCGCGGGCTGGTGTGTCGGTTCCGCCTGGGCAATTCTGTGCTGGTCTGCCATCAGGTGGATTGAGCAAAGGCGAAGTCGTTAGCTCGGTGACTGTGCTGGGCTGTGCCGCCGCATCACGCGCCATTCGTGCCAGATCAGCACCATCACCACGGCATCGAAGACGGTCAAAACCAAGAGGCCGGCAGAGTGCGTGTAGGACCAGCGATAGACTTGATAAACCATAAACGCTCCAAGCGCCACGAGCGAAGCGGGATACGACCACAGCTTGCCTCGCAGTAGGCCGATGACCAAGAGCAGCTTGATTAGGCCGTGGCTGAGCAGGTAGAAGGCGTAGAACTCCTTGCTGGCGACCGAGAAATGGCTCGCCATCTGCGACAGATGGCCCGCTATGAAATCGTGCGGGTCTTCGATCAACTCGTCTTGGGTGAAGGCATTGACCCACGACGCAATTGCGCCTGTGGTGACGAAATAGAGCAGGACACCACCGAGACACTCGATCACGGCGTGAGCGCCCTTGAGCCAGACGCTGACTTCAAAAATCTGATGGATGCGTCGTTCGTCGACTGCTCTCATAAATTCATCTCGCGATCCTCAATAACGGAAGCAAGACCGAATGGATGCAACTCTTACTCACTGGATCAACGGGGCCGCCGGGCTTCACCCCGTGCTTGACATGGTAATGATCGGGGTCTCCCAGATCGGCGTTCCGTTCATGGTGATGGCCGTGGTCCTGCAATGGTGGGTCAAGGCCGACCGCTACCACGTTCGACACGCGGCCCTGTCAGCGGGTCTGGCGTTCTTGCTCGGTCTGGCGATCAACCAGTTCATCCTGTTGTTCGTGCATCGGATACGGCCCTATGATGCCGGCGTGACGCATTTGTTGATCGCGCCTAGCGCGGACTGGTCCTTCCCCTCAGATCACGCGACCGCGACCGTGGCCATCGTTGCGGCGTTCGCGATGCAAGCCCTGCCGCGCCGAACGCTTGCTCTTGGCGTTTTGGCATGTCTGGTTTGCTGGTCCAGAATTTTCATCGGCACCCACTACCTCACTGACGTGCTCGGCGGTGCCATCACTGGCATCGTGGGAGCCGTTGTGGTGCGTTTGACCTACCGTGAGAACTCTCGGCTGAACAATCTGGCGATCAAAATCCTGTAAGAGTCAGGGTCCGAGCCTGTTGATGCTTCCTCCAGCTGTGATGGCCATCATTTGTTGTTTGAGCCTGCGCGCTCTTCCTGATAGACGCCCGCCTTCGCGTTAGAGCGGGGTGGCGATGTTGGAGAAGACGTGACGACGAATTGGACTGCGAGACGACACCGCAAGGACGAGGTCAAGGAACGCGCTCAGGAGCCCAGCGCGATGTTCACCCGGTGCCGAGTGGTCGGGTGTAGCAGGCCGGCCGGTGCGGGCACAGGAGACGGCTTAGACACGCGCTTCTGCCGCTCCCATGCGGATCACTACGCCCGCCACGGGAGCCCCTACAAACCGTCCTACGGGGCGCGAGAGGTCAACCCCTACCGGGTCGCCGCTCTGGCATGGCTGGAGGCAAACCCGAATGACACCTACGTGGCCAATGCGGTCGGAGCTTACGGGCGTCGAGAAGGAAATCCTGAAGCGGTTGCCGACTACCGCCGACGACTTTTAAGTGGGGAAATCCCCAGCCTACGCTGAGTTCGTGATTTCGGGGAGACAATGGTTGCGGCGACGTTGGACGCAAACCCTTGCAGCACAGGGGGTTCAGCGATGCCGGTATCGTACAAGATCGGGTAGTCGTCGAGGTACATGAGTTATTCATCATCTCGTGAGGGCGGCAGAGCCTAAGAGGCTGTCTCGATTAGACTTTTCAGCGTTTTTCCACCGAGTTCGATTTGGTGGAAATACCCCGGCTAGGGGCACCATTTGATCGCTTTGAAGTCAACAAATCCAACCCCAAGACCGTGGGCGTGAGCCATTTTGGTCAGACCACATTTTAGCTCGCTGACCTCAGGGCTTCGCGCTAGGCTCTATCTTTAACGTTCATCGTTGGGAGGAAACGCGGTGAACATGACGCGGCATCGGATATTACCCCGCCTGACAAGCGAAGAGCTTGTTTCCATGACGCTATCGGGGTGGGAGGCATTTGCGATAGTCTCCACCCGGGAAGTGATCGCGGAGGTTCGACGCCTGGCGCCGGACTGGCCGTGCAGCGATGACGCCCTGGTGGAGGCCGTGGTCAAATTAGCAACTGGTCGGACCATGGCCGTTTGTTTTGACCATCGCGACCAACACGCCGTTTGAAGTTCAGGAAGCATTCACGGGGGTTGCGCGCGGAAGGCTTTCAAAGCGGGAGGCCTCCGTGTGCCGGAGTTTTGCCACGTCAGCCAGTTCTCGATCAGCAAGGCAAAGCTGAGGACACCGCAGCCATCTGCCCAGGACGGAGAAAGGACGCCGGCCCATGCCGGCGCCTCTCAACGAAATGGACGTTTGAACGAACTACCAACTCTGGCGGCGATACCAGTCGTCGACCTCCTGGCGAACGCGATCCTTCGCGATGCCGTAGCGTTCCTGAATCTTGCCCTCCAGCTGGTCGCGCCTCCCGGCTATCTGGTCAAGATCGTCGTCGGTGAGATCGCCCCACTGTTCCTTCACCTTGCCCTTGAATTGCTTCCAGTTTCCTTCGATGCGGTTCCAATCCATGGTTCTCTCCTCGATGGTCTGTCGAAAGCAGGGCGAGCACGCCCCGTCATGACATCCAACATCCAGCTCTGCAAAAATGTTCCGGAATAGCTCGCCTATATTCAGCTACGGGTGTCGCATTGAGCGCTTCGGGAGGTGGGCAGCGATGCAAGATCAGGCGTTTTGACCAACCCGTCCAGGTCGCACTTGGCAGGTCCGTTGCGGCATCCCGCGCCCCCGCCAATCCGGTCAGCGAAAGGAAGTCAGTTCCGAAAAATACATATCAATAAAGGTGGCGAACAGGTTGATCGCCGGCTTGGTCGCGCGTTTGCCTATCTGCATGGTCGGCGAAGTATCCATCGGGAAATCAGGAAGTTGAGGATCGTCGTGACGGCAAGGGTCAGGAAGAACGCGATCGCGGTCTTCTGCTGGATGCTTCGCAGAAAGTGAAGACTCGCCAATCCGATCAGGAAGACGACAATGATCGAGCCCCCCATCGCCAGGCGATCGGCAAAACCGGTGCGTCCTCCGGGAAAGACACGCTCGGGATAGAACATCATGACGAACAACAGACCGGCCAGCCAGGCAATGGTATAGGAAAGACCTGAAGGCAGGACAACGAGGCCGGCAAAATAGATGAGGCTGGTCAAAGCTGTGTTGAGACCACCGGCGACGAGGAAGCGGACAGCGTCTGCGCGCATTCGGTCAGCGGCCGTCCTGTCTGACTATGCTGAGGAAATCCGTATAATCCCTGATGTAGTCACTGGCGTCATAGTGATGCGAAGCCATGACCAGCAGGACCGTGTCTGGCTGGAATTTGTACTGGATTCCCCAGATGCCTGGCGGCATGTAGAGCCCGATCGACGGTTCGGCCAGTGAAACCTCTTTTCTGTCATGGCCGTTGTCGAGGACAACCGAAAGCCGGCCGTGGGCGGCGATAAGGAATTGATGGCATTCGCGATGCGCGTGCTCGCCCCGGACCTTGTCGGAAGGCACGCCGTAGACCAGAAAGGAGCGTGCCGGTTTGAAGGGCAGGTTCGAACCGAACTCCAGCGGTGCGATCTCGCCGCGCAGGTCGCCAAAATGCGGCAGCCGCCAGAGTTCGCCGCCGCCGATGCCAAGCGGCATTCTTTCGCCGGGCGTATCGGGGAATGTCTGCGTCACTGTCGGCTGGATTTGCGGACCGGTCTGGTAGCCGATGATGATGGCTGGATTTCCGACCACCACGGCATTGGGGGGAACGTTTTTGGTCACCACCGCGCCGGCGCCGATCATCGCCTGACGTCCGATGACTATGCCTGGCAGGATGGTCGCATTAGCGCCTATTGATGCCCCGTCCTCCACCGTCGTCAGAAGAAATGCCTCGGGATACTCTTTCGAGCGCGGGAAACGATCGTTGGTGAATGTCGCGTTTGGACCAACGAACACGCGGTTCCCAAGGCGGAGGCCGTCCCACAATTGAACGCCACTTTTTATAGTCACGTCATCACCGATCACCACGTCGTTCTCGATGAAAACATGATCACAAATGTTGCAGCCAGCACCGATAGCGGCGCCCGGCAGAACGTGGGCAAACGCCCAGATGCGTGTTCCCTGGCCGATATGCGGACTTTCGCAGATGCCCTGCTCATGAACAAAAAATGCCTTGCCGGTCATTTCGATGTCCCCTCGACGACGCGGCTGATCACCCGGAGGGGCCGTGACTTGGTGTTTTCAACCGCCCGCCAGAGATAGCAGCCGAGAATGCCCTGGACCATCAGACTGGCCGATCCGAAGCCCACGATCAGCAGCACCAGCGTTGTGTAGCCCGCCGCGTCAATGTTGCCGAGCAACCGCGCCGCGACGGTAACGGCCGCAAACATCAGGCTGAGCAGGCAGCCCGCAAAGCCCACCCAAAGGGTCAGAATTATCGGGAAGTCGGAGAACGAAAAGATGCTGTCCATCATGTATCTGAACCGACGGGCCATGCTCCAGGCACTCGTTCCGTGCTCTCGTTCGCGCCGGCGATAGGGCACGAATTCCCGCCTGAAGCCAACCCAGAACAATTGCACGACAAGCGAGGAGTTGGGCTCCTCGATGGACAGGATCGCTTCCAGCACCTGGCGGTTGCAGGCAAAAATATCGACCCCGCCGCTTGGCATGCTGGGCAGGACGAGCCTGCGGTAGGCCGCCCAGAACGCTTTCGACAAAAACCGTGTGATCGGCGGATCATTGCGGCCGGTCCTGCGTCCAAATACGACGTCTGCGCCATCCTTATCCAGGATCGAGAAGAACTCCACGATCAGTTCCGGCGGCTCCTGGAGGTCGGCGGCCATGGCGGCGACATGATCGCCAGAAGCATGCTCGAGACCGGTTCGAATGGCGGTGAAAGAGCCGAAATTCCGGCTGTGAAAGATGATCTTGTAGTCGAAGGCGGAGGTCTTCAGCGCATTGAGAAGCAGGGGCCCCGATTCATCCGGCGACCCGTCGATGACGAAGACGAATTCGATATCGCCCCCATATCTGGCATGAAAATTGGCGACCGCCTGCATCAGGGAGGGGACATTCGCCTGATTGCGGTAGATCGGAAAAACGATCGAGCGTGTCGTCACATTGCCTCCCATTGGGCGAGCGCCAGACAGACTTGGCCGACCTCGTCATTCGTCATGTCGGGATAGCATGGCACGGTGCAGAGACGGTTGACGCTGGCCCTTGAGACCACCAGATTTTCGGTTCCTTTCATCGGCAGTCCTGCCCAGCCAACCTGATCGCAGTCAAGGACGGGGTAGTGGATATCGGTATCGACGCCACGCTCCTTCATGAAAATCCTGAACGCATCGCGCTCGTCGCATAGGGCGACGGCAAGGTGCGCGATCGCGCCGTCACCGCCTTCCACGAACTGCAGCCGCCGCCCGGCGGCCGACTTGTAGCGGCCCAGAATAGCACGGCGCTGTTCGTTTCTATCGCCCAGATCACGCAGAAAGACATCAAGAACGGCCGCCTGGACCTCATCCATGCGGGAATTCCGGCCATAGGGTACGCCGACATGGTATTTTGAAATCCAGCCATATTGCTGCAGCCGCCGTACATGTTCGGCGATCGCCGGCTCCGACGTCAGAATGGCGCCTCCGTCACCCGCCGCGCCGAGATTCTTGGTCGGGTAGAAGCTGAAAGTCGACACGTCCGCGAGCGAACCCGCCACGCGCCCGCCGATACGTGCGCCATGCGCCTGCGCACAATCCTCCACGATAGGAATATGTGAGAGCCCGGTCTCGGCGAGCGCGCTCTTGATGGCACCGACATCGACGACGCCACCATAAAGATGCGTGACCACGATGGCAGCGGTATCGATGCCGGCCGCGGCCAGCACCGATGAAACGCTGATCAACTGGCTGGCTGCCTCGATGTCGACATAGTGGGGGACAAGGTCGTTGTGCCAGCAGGCGCAACTTGCGTAGCCGCCGGCATTGGCAGCCATGATGACTTCGCGTCCCCGAGCGCCATTGCGTGAGACAACCGCAGCTAAGGCCAGTTCGAGAGCGTCCGTTCCGTTGGCCACAAGAACGCAATCCGAGACGCCGATGAACTCTGCAAAGTTGGCGGCAAATTTCTTGCCCATCGCGCCATTGAGCCACCATCCAGAGCGCAGTGTGCTTGTTACTTCACGTTCAATTTCGACCTGGTATCGTTGATACAGTCGCTTGAGGTCGTTCATCGGGACGGAATCTTGTTTCGTCATCGGCGACTCAATGGCGGAATCTGTTTTCACTTCGAGAGTGGTCGCTGGACACAACTCTTGGCAAGCTGAATTAATGCTGTCGTCAAAAAACCCCGACCTCCATTGAACGCGATACGCCGGCTGCGCGACAGGCTGATTGACCGCGGCCAGGCTCGTCTCGACGGACCCCTTACCGCCTTTTCAGCAAACTCTTCATCCGGTTGCGCAGCAGTCGCGCCATGTTGCGGGTCTCGCGGTACAGGTGCAACTGGGAGGCGGCCTGGCGGGCGAGGCGGTCGGCGTCGCGAGTCAACCCGATCACCAGCGTGCCGACCGGCTTGCGCTCGCTCCATAACCGGCTCATCACCGGGTGATCGGGCACCGCGCAGGAATCGGTCATCATGATGTTGGGATCTTCGAGATGCTGCCTGGTGACCTCGATCATCAGCAGCGTGCCGGGCGAATAGACGGCCAGCGTCTCGTCGTACGCTGTCTTCCAGGTGTAGGCGACGCCAGCTTCGACGAAGACGATCAGGCAAGCGATGGTGCGGCCGTCGAGCGTCAGCGAATGAATGCGGCACATGTCCTGTTCGGCGAGCCGGTGCACAGCCTCGCGGGCGAAGGCGGCGCGGAAGCGGTCGATCGCCATGGCGGTGCGCTCGCGGCCTTTCCAGCCGGACGCTTCCAGCGTCAGGAAGTGCTCGATTGCGTGGCGGATTTCCTCGGGGCCGCGTGCCACGACATGTTCGAGCTTGCCGAGATCGCCCAGGCGCCGCTTCAGGCGGCGAAACTCGCGATAATGGTGCGCGCGCAGCGAAGCCTTCAGATAGTCGTCGCCGTCGAGTTCGCTCTCCAGCACCGGGCGTGAGGTCTGACCCGTGGTGACCAGCATCAGCCCGCGCGTCTCGGCCACGGTGCCGATCAGGCTCGCCACCGGACCGTCCAGCCTGATGTCGGGCAGGACCAGGACTTTCGGCAACTTCAAATGCGGGCGCGACAACATCGAGAAGAAATCCTCGACCACGCCGACCGGATCGTCGCGGTCGATCAGCGGCGTGCCGAGCGGACCGAACGGGCTCGACCATGTGCGCATGACCGGCACGCCCAGCGGCACCATCGGCCGCTCCACCGAGATCGGCACCAGCAGGCGCAGCCGGTTGCGGTATTCGTCACCGTCGCGGATCACTGCAAGGCGTACCTCGCGGTCTTCCAGCCGGGGCATGGCCGGCGCCAGAAAGCGCGGGTTGAAGAAGACGTTCGGCTCGATCGTGCGGGCGCAGAGATAGTCCAGTTCCTCGACCAGGTCGAAGCCGGCCGATGCCGGGTAGATGGCGAGTTTGCGCTCGGGCCGGTTGTTGGCGAGGATCTCGATATGGGCCGGATCGGCGTCGCGCGCCAGTCCGGCAAGGCCGGACACCATGGCGCCGGCGGAACCGCCGCTGGTTTCCTCGAGCAAGGGGATGGCGGCCATCAGGCGGCTCCTTCGGGTGGCACGAAGATCGCCATGACGATGCCGAGCCTGCGCCAGACCGTGAAGGACAGCGCGCCGGCCTCGAAGATCGTGGCGAAGGCGGTGGCCAGGGCGCCCCGCAGGCCGAAAAACGGGATCAGCACCACGTTGAGCGCGACGTTGAAGGCCAGTGTCATGGCATGGACGGCTGCGCGGACATTCTGATTGCCGCTCATGGCGAGCAGGCTTTCGCAAGGACCGACGGCGGCGCGCGCCGCGACGCGCTCGTCGGCGGTGAACAGCACGGCGTCGATGCGGTCAAGCAGCGGCCCCAGCGCCAAACGCTGCGGCAAGAACCGCCCGACAGTCGTGGCCGCGGAAAAGCGCACCCCGATTTCTCTCCGTTTTCCGCCTCTTTTCAGGCTTTGGTGTAGCGAAGACACCTTAAGAAAGCGTGGGTGGGGAGCCTCTTTCTCCCCGTCACTATATGGGGAGAAGGTGCCGGCAGGCGGATGAGGGGCGGCGCAGGATTTGGAGATTTACGTCGGGAAGGTTGGAGGAATCCTCCTACAGGCGAGCCGCGGTTGCGAAGTCATCTCCAAGGTGGAGACATCAGACCAAATCGCAAGCCTCGGCGCCGCCCTCATCGCGGCCCCTTCGGGCTACCTTCTCCCCGTAGCGACGGTAGCGACAGGGAGGAGGAAAGAGCTGCGTCGTTAGGCGAACGCGCCGTGGCAGTGCTTGTATTTCTTGCCGGAGCCGCAGGGGCAGGCTTCGTTACGGCCGACCTTGCCCCAGGTGGCCTGGTTGTTCGGATCGCGATCCTCGGGGGCGACGACGGCGCTCTGCTCCTGGCGCACTAGGACGGCGGTCTCACCACCATCGAAATCGTTCTCGCCGGTGGTGCCGTCGATATGCGTGCCGAACATGTCGGGCGCTTCCGGCGGTGGGGCTTCGGCGGCCTGCCGGACCAGTTCGACGCGCATCAGCTGCGCGGTGACGGCCTGGCGCAGATTGCCGAGCATCGCCTGGAACAGCTCGAACGCCTCGCTCTTGTATTCCTGCAGCGGATCGCGCTGGGCGTAACCGCGGAAGCCGACCACCGAACGCAGATGGTCGAGATTGACGATGTGCTCGCGCCACAGATGGTCGAGCGTCTGCAGCACCACCGAGCGCTCGACATAGGTCATCACCTCGGGGCCGAAACGGTCGGCGCGCTCCTTGGCGGCGTCGGCGGCGGCGGCAGAGATGCGCTCGCGGATGTCGTCCTCGGCGATGCCTTCTTCCTTCACCCAGTCCTCGACCGGCAGGTCGAGATTGAGGAATTCGGCGACCTCGGCCTTCAGGCCCGCGACGTCCCACTGCTCGGCGTAAGCGTTTTCGGGTATCGCCTTGGCGACGATCTCGTCGATGACGCCTTCGCGCATCTCGCGGATGGTTTCCGAGAGGCCCTCGCCGTCCATCAGCTCGATGCGCTGTTCGAACACCACCTTGCGCTGGTCGTTGGAGACGTCGTCATATTTCAACAGGTTCTTGCGGATGTCGAAGTTGCGCGCCTCGACCTTCTTCTGCGCCTTTTCCAGCGCCTTGTTGATCCACGGGTGGATGATCGCCTCATCTTCCTTGAGGCCGAGCTTCTGCAGCATACCGTCCATGCGCTCGGAGCCGAAGATGCGCATCAGGTCATCCTGCAGCGACAGGAAGAATTTCGAGCGGCCGGGGTCGCCCTGGCGGCCCGAACGACCTCTGAGCTGATTGTCGATGCGGCGCGACTCGTGGCGCTCGGTGGCGAGCACGTAAAGGCCGCCGGCGGCCAGCGCCTTTTCCTTCAGGCGCTCGACGTCGGCATAAATCTCCTTTTCACGCGCCTCGCGCTCGGGACCCTCCGGCATGTCGCCCAGCTCGTCGGCGATGCGCATCTCGGCATTGCCGCCAAGCTTGATATCGGTACCGCGGCCGGCCATGTTGGTGGCGATGGTGATGGCGCCGGGCTTGCCGGCCTGGGCGACGATCGCCGCCTCGCGCTCGTGGTGGCGGGCGTTCAGCACCTCGAAATCCGTGAAGCCTTCCTTGCGCAGGCGCTCGGCCAACTGCTCGGACTTTTCGATCGACGTCGTACCCACCAGCGTCGGCTGGCCCTTGGCGCTGGCTTCGCGGATCTCCCTGACGATCGCCTTGTACTTCTCTTCGACCGTCCGGTAGACCTCGTCGTCCTCGTCCTTGCGGATAACGGGCAGGTTGGTCGGGATCTCGGTGACTTCGAGACCGTAGATGTTGCCGAATTCCTCGGCCTCGGTCAGCGCTGTGCCGGTCATGCCGGAAAGCTTCTTGTAGAGGCGGAAATAGTTCTGGAAGGTGACGGAGGCGAGCGTCTGGTTCTCCGGCTGGATCGCCACATGCTCCTTGGCTTCGAGCGCCTGGTGCAGGCCTTCCGAATAGCGGCGGCCCGGCATCATGCGGCCGGTGAACTCGTCGATGATGACGATCTCGCCGTTGCGCACGATGTAGTCCTTGTCGCGCTGGAACAGCCGGTGCGCCTTCAGCGCGTTGTTGACGTGATGGACGATGGCGACGTTCTCGACGTCGTAGAGCGACTCGCCCTTGAGCAGGTCGGCATCGCGCAGCATATTCTCCAGCTTCTCGGTGCCTTCCTCGGTGAAGATCGAGGTCTTCTGCTTCTCGTCGATTTCATAATCCTGCGGCTGCAGCTGGATGATGAAGGTGTCGATGGTGTTGTACATTTCCGAACGGTCCTCGAGCGGACCTGAAATGATCAGCGGCGTGCGTGCTTCGTCGACTAGGATGGAATCGACCTCGTCGACGATCGCGTAGTTGTGACCGCGCTGCACCATCTGGGCGCGCTCATACTTCATGTTGTCGCGCAGATAGTCGAAGCCGAGCTCGTTGTTGGTGGCGTAAGTGACGTCGGAGGCGTAGGCGACGCGGCGCTCCTCGTCGGACAGGCCGTGGACGATGACGCCGACCGAAAGGCCGAGGAATTTGTAGACGCGGCCCATCCATTCGGAGTCGCGGGTGGCGAGATAGTCGTTGACAGTGACGACATGGACGCCATTGCCGGCAAGCGCGTTGAGATAGACCGGCAGCGTCGCGACCAGGGTCTTGCCCTCGCCGGTGCGCATCTCGGCGATGCCGCCATTGTGCAGCACCATGCCGCCAACCAGCTGGACGTCGAAGGGGCGCATGCCGAGCACGCGGCGCGCCGCCTCGCGGGCGGTCGCGAAGGCAGGGACCAACAGGTCGTCAAGGCTGGCGCCGTTGGCGATGTCCTGGCGGAACTTTTCCGTGCGGCCGGCAAGCTCGGCGTCGGAGAGTGCCCGCATCTCGTTTTCCATGGCGTTGATCGCCTCGACGCGGGGGCGGGTCGATTTGACCCGACGGTCGTTGGAGGAACCGAAAACCTTACGGGCGAGACCGCCGAGACTGACCATCCAATGGTCCTTTCGATAGAATTCTCAATCTTGAGACAGGCGCCGGCCGGCCCCATCACATCCACGTGAACGCACCGCCTGAATGCGGGCAAACACAAAAGGCGCCCGGAAAACGGTTCTGGACGCCAAGTCGATGGACAGATAAGAGGGGGCTCAACTGATGTCAACGCCGCGCTGGCCCTGCCGGTCGCGCCAAATTCCGCCACAATCTGGCTGATCTGGAAGCCGCCCTCCTTACAATCTTCACCGGAGTCATCCTTATGTCCTTGTTGTTCAGCCGTGCGTCGCTTGCCAGCCTTGGCCTTGCCCTCGGCCTGTCGGCTCTTTGCCTGTCGCCATCGATGGCGCAGGAGGCCGCTCCCGCACCGGCTGCCCCGGCGGATGCGGCCACACCGGCCGCGGCGCCGGTCGACCCGAATACCGTGATCGCCACCGTCAATGGCCAGCCCTTGACCGAAGCCGATCTGGTGCTTGCCGAGGGCGAACTGTCGCAGCAGTTCGCGCAGTTGCCACCCGAGCAGCGCCGCGCCGCGGCACTTTCGGCGGCCATCGAAATCCGCGTCATGGCCGCCCAGGCGGTCACCACAGGCCTCGACAAGGATCCCGACTTCCAGCGCCGCATGGCCTTCCTGCAGCAGCGCGCGCTGCATGGCGAAATGGTCGAGAAGGGCGTCGTCGACAAGGTCACCGACGCCGAGGTTCACGCCCGCTACGACCAGGAAATCGCCAACACGCCGCCGGTCAACGAGGTGCATGCCCGTCACATCCTCGTGAAGACGAAGGAAGAGGCCGAGGCGATCATCAAGCAGCTCGACGGCGGCGCCGACTTCCAGAAGCTCGCCAACGAACACACCAGCGATCCCTCGGGCAAGTCCAATGGCGGCGACCTCGGCTGGTTCGGACCTGGCCAGATGGTGCCGGAGTTCGACAAGGCGGCGTTCGCGCTCGATGTCGGCAAGTACACCGAGCAGCCGGTCCAGTCCCAATTCGGCTGGCACGTCATCAAGCTCGAGGACAAGCGCGCCAAGCAGCCGCCGGCCTTCGACGAGGTCAAGGACCAGGCCAAGCAGGCTGTCATCAGGGACAAGTATTTCGCGCTGGTCAAGTCGCTGCGCGCTGGTGCCAAGGTCGAGATCCCCGACGCCAAGCTGAAGAAGGCCGTCGATACGCTGGAAAGCGCCAAGTAAGCCCGAACAGCCCGAAAAAGGGCGCGGCAGCCGAAAGGCGCCGCGCCTGCGCCCTTTTTCGTTGGCACTTGCCAGCGGTGCCTACCTGCCGGGCGCTGCTATGCCTTGCAGGAGATATCGAACCACCTTGCGGATCGTCGCTTCGGGTTCGCCGAGCCGGTTGGTCAGGAGATGCCGCCAGGCGTAGGAAGCTACGAGATCGGCGACCACGGCCGGATCGATGTCGCTGGCGATCTCGCCCCTTGCGTTGGCGCGTTCGATGATCTGGCGGGTGTGGGCCCGGCGTCCGCCAGCATAATCGGCAAGGGCTTCGGCGGCGGTTTCATCCGACTGCGCCTCGGCGATCAGGGACCTGAACACGCTGCCCGACGATGTCTCGCGCCAGTGCGAGAACAGGTTCATCAAAAAGCCGACGAGATCCTCCTCCAGTCCTCCGGTATCGGGAACGTCGACGCGCTTCTGGCGCTGATAGACCTCGAGCAGCAGTGCCGCCTTGCTTGGCCACCAGCGGTAGATGGTCGGCTTGCCGGCGCGTGCGCGCCGCGCCACCGCTTCGATCGAGAAACCGGCATAACCGGCCTCGACAAGGACTGCCTCGGCGGCCTCCAGTATGGCATCCGCACTGTCGAGATTGCGCCGCGCACCGATCGATTTGCGCGCCGTATCAGCCTCCTCGGCCATTCCTGTCGTCCTCGTTTCAATTCTCTGGCAATGATAAGCGATCCGGCGATGAAACGAAACGACCCGTTTTGTGACGCAGGGGCGCCGCGGTCATCAAGCGGTGTCTCACATCAGGCCGTGGCCGGCATAGTAGAAAAGCCCGACGCCGGCACCTTCGAGCGCATCTGAGAACTCGCCAATGCTGCGTTCAAGCGCGCGCTTGCCGAGATCGTTGCCTTCGATGACCTCGATGGAACGCAGCTTGTCGGCGATGTCTAGCGCGTCGTTGACGGGATTGGCCAGCGTGCCGGCCTCGGCATAGGTGCCGTTGCCGACGACGAGCGCCACGCGCCGTGCCGGCTCGGCGTCGGCGCGTAGCAGCAAAAGTCCCAGAAATGCCCAAGCGAGGATCGCAAGCCTGCCCATAGGGAGGATCATAGTGCCATGGACCCTGGCGACGCCAACAGATTTGAAACGCAAGCTTAATCCTGAACGTGTTTGCCCTGGCGGGAGCGACGAAAACGGCGCTTGCACCGGCGCGCCGTATCGGGCAAACCGGCCTTCCCCTTGCGATTTTCCCGCCCGAGGTCCCATGCCCACGACGATTTCGCCGCTCGCGCCAAAGAAATACCCCAAAATGCCGGAAATCGAAGGGGTGCGCATCGCCACCGCCGAAGCGGGAATAAAGTACAAGAACCGTACGGATCTCCTGGCCATGGTGTTCGACGCCGGTACCGCGGTCGCCGGCGTGTTCACCAAGTCGAAATGTCCCTCGGCGCCGGTCGATTTCTGCCGGCAGAACCTTGGCACCGGCAAGGCCCGGGTGCTGGTCGTCAATTCGGGCAACGCCAACGCCTTCACCGGCAAGAAAGGCCGCGAATCGACCGCGATGACGGGCGAAGCTGCGGCCAAGGCGGCCGGCTGCACGGCAGCTGAGGTTTTCCTCGCCTCGACCGGTGTCATCGGCGAGCCGCTCGACACAACCAAGTTCAGCCATCTGCTCGCCGGGCTGGTCAGCGACGGCAAGCCGGACCTGTGGACCGAGGCGGCAAGGGCCATCATGACCACCGATACCTATCCGAAGGTGGCGACGCAGACGGTCAAGCTCGGCGACGCCGATGTCACCATCAACGGCATTTCGAAGGGCGCCGGTATGATCGCGCCCGACATGGCGACGATGCTGTCCTTCATCGCCACCGACGCGCCGATCGCGGCACCGGTCCTGCAGGACCTGTTGTCGCGCGGCACGGCCAAGACGTTCAACGCGGTGACCGTCGACAGCGACACCTCGACCAGCGACACGCTGCTGTTGTTCGCCACCGGCAAGGCGGCAAAGCGCGGCGCGCCTGAAATCACCGATCCCAGAGATGCCCGCCTTGGCCAGTTCCGCCGGGCGCTCGGCAAGGTGCTGAAGTCGCTGGCGCTGCAGGTGGTGCGCGACGGCGAGGGCGCCCGCAAGCAGGTCGAGGTCACCGTCACCGGGGCCAAATCGGCCCGCTCGGCCAAGCGCATCGCGCTGTCGATCGCCAATTCGCCGCTGGTGAAGACGGCGGTCGCCGGCGAGGACGCCAATTGGGGCCGCGTCGTCATGGCCGTCGGCAAGGCCGGCGAGCCCGCGGATCGCGACCGGTTGTCGATCTGGTTCGGCGACAACCGGCTGGCGCATGAGGGCGAGCGCGACCCCGGCTATTCGGAAGAAGCGACCTCGGCCTACATGAAACGCGACGACATCCGCATCCGCGCCGATATCGGCATCGGCCGTGGCAAGGCGACGGTTTGGACCTGCGATCTCACCAAGGAATATGTCGCCATCAACGGCGACTACCGGAGCTGATCGCCTTGGCTTCGCGTCATCCTGCAAGCATGCTCGCGACAGTGCGCCGCTACGAGGCGGCCGGCTTTCGCGCCTGGCCCGCGGCCGCCGTCCATTATGACGGCACATGGGTGGTGCGCCTGACCGCCGGCCATCCGGCCAAGCGGCTGAACTCGGTCAATCCGCTCGATCCCGGCGACATCCAGCACATCGCCGACCGCATCGGTCGGGCGAGCCGCCGTTTCGATGCCTATGGCCGGCCGTTGACGTTCCGCATGTCGCCACTCTCCGGGCCCGATCTTGCCAGCCATCTCGACAAGGAGGGCTGGAGCCGGTTCGACGAATCGCTCGTCATGCGGCTGCCGTTGGCCGACGCGCATCTCGACGCGGCCATGGACCAGATACCGCTCAAGGACATTAGCCGCTTCATCGGCGCATTGCTCAAGGTCAGCGGCTCTGACGTATCGCTGCGGCCGGGCCTGTCGGAGATCATCGGCGCTATCCAGCCCGAGGCCGGGCTGTTTGCGCTCGAGGATGGGGCGGAGCCGCTGGCGACGCTGATCTGCGTGCATGACGGCGATCTAGCCGGCCTGTTCGAGGTCGCCACCGACAAGGCGGCGCGCAACAAGGGCCACGGCCGCAACCTGATCCTGTCGGCGCTGAAATGGGCGAGGCTGCGCGGCGCGCGGGAAGCCTGGCTGCAGGTCGAGGCGGGTAACGCGCCGGCGCTGGCGCTCTACCGCACGCTCGGCTTCGAGGAAGTCTATCGCTATCATTACCGCCGGCCGCCCGGACATGAATGATGTGATATCCAGCGGCAAGCGCCTGCTCCTGGTCGCCGCTTGCGCGCTGGTCGATGCCGACGGTCGCGTGCTGCTGGCGCAGCGGCCGCAAGGCAAGCAACTTGCCGGCCTCTGGGAGTTTCCCGGCGGCAAGGTCGAAGCCGGAGAGACGCCGGAACAATGCCTCATCCGTGAACTGCATGAGGAGATCGGCATCGAAACCGAGATCCCATGCCTGGCGCCGCTGACCTTCGCCAGCCACTCCTATGACGACTTCCATCTGCTGATGCCGCTGTTTGTCTGCCGCCGCTTCCGCGGCATCGCCCAGCCGAGGGAAGGCCAGGCGCTGAAATGGGTGCGGCCGAAACAGATGCGCGACTATCCGATGCCGCCGGCCGACGCGCCATTGATCCCGTTCCTGATCGATCTCCTCTGAGAGCTGATTGGACCACGGTCCATGTCAGCCAGCATTAATGGAAGATTTATCTCATCATGAAAAATTGATGGATGGCCGTTCTGGTACGGCCGCCGCCATGCGCTGGGGAGCGATAGAATGAGCCTGGACAGGGATTGGGATACGATCCGGCCCGACCGCGGTTTTCGTGCCGCCGATGCCGGCATGGGCGTCCTGCGGATCACGTTGCTGTTCGGATCGGCCGCGGTGGCGCTGGCGCTGATCGCGACCCCCTTCCTCGACAGTCAGACGCGCTCGCAATCGGCCCGCGAAGATTTCCCCGGCCTCGACATGACGGCTACGGGTTCGATCAGCCATCGCAGCACCTATACAGTGCGCCGCAGTGTGCTACAGGCCGAGCCCGGCGGGGTCTGCATTATCCGCTCCGATGGCAAAAGCAGTGGCGACTGCTGACAAGGTTAAGACATTTCCGAAAGGCGGCGATTTCATCGCCTGTTAAGCCTGTGCCGTTAACCTTTCTTAACAGGTCGGCGGTAGGGTTGCGGCAAGAGGGATGAACGTGATGAAAACAGTGCTGCTACGCTTTCTGAAGGACGAAAACGGGGCCACGGCCATCGAATATGGTCTGATCATTGCCGTGCTGTCGCTGACGATCGTCGGCGGCATCAGTCAGGTCTTCAACGCGATCACTTGGTTGTTCAGCGACAATTCCAGTAGACTTGCCAACGCCTTCGCCCAGTAGGGCGGTCATTGTTTGATAGAACCGCTGAACCGCTCTAACTCCTGTTTCACGCAATTCCGCAAGGGAAACCGCTACGCGTTTCCCCGGGGAAAACCGCTACGCAGTTTCCCTGGATTGCTCTGGGGCTGATGCCCGCGAACGGGTCAGTGTCCTTCAGGCTTCTCTAATATCGTCTTTAGCGAAACCTTGGCGGAACCGGGCTTCAGCGGCTTTTGCTGCGACGCGTCGGGCGCCCAGCCGGACATCCAGACAATGGAGAAGCTTGCCCTGATGCGACCATCGGAGTCGGAAAAGCGTTCGGCGTAGATTTCCGAGGCGCGGGCAAACAGCCTTCGTGACCCCGGCCGCCGGCTGCGGTCGGTAAGCGCGGTGGTTTCGCCCATGGCACGCAGATCGGCCATCAGCGCAAACAGGTCGGTATAGCGCACGGTCACCGTCTCGACGTCGGCGACCGGCAGTGCGAAACCGGCGCGCTGCAGCAGTGCGCCGGCATCGCGCACATCGGTGAACGGGATGACGCGCGGGCTGGCGCCACCGTAGAGTTCGGTCTCCGCGGCAAGCAGGCTTTCGCGCAGTTCCGCAAGCGTGCCGGCGCCTGCGAAGGCGCCAAGGAAAAGTCCGTCCGGCCGCAGGGCGCGGCGGATCTGGATCAGCATGCCCGGAATGTCGTTCATCGTCTGCAGCGACAAAAGCGACACCACCAGATCGAGACCTTGCGGCTCGAACGGCACGGTCTCCAGCGGCGCAATCAGGCCGGCGGCGCCATTCAGGAAAGCCGCATCCGCCTCGACACGGACGATGCCGGCTACCTTGCCGCTCCTCGCAAGGACGTCGGCCGCGGCCGAGGTCTGGCAAAACAGCACCGCCGCCTTGGCGAACCTGCGCTCGACGGCGCCCAGCCGGTCGGCAAGGTCCTCGGCGGCGCGATGCATGAGGAAGTCGGCACCGTCAACCGGATGGATGAGCGCACGCCGCTTGTGCGCCAGCCACAGGGAGGTATCCATTATAGGTTGCAAGGGATGGGTCCTTGTATATCCGCGCCCTGATATGGTTCGTATGGTGGCGACGAGAAACCAACCACGTGGCCGATCCGATGCCCAAGATCAAGTCCGACGAGATCAGGAAGCTGGCCGGGTCGGCAGCCCGGTCGGCTCTTGGCTGGCCGGCGCGTATCCTGTTTCCGCCGGTCTGCGCCGGTTGCCGCCGGCAGGTCTCGCAGCCCGGCGTGCTGTGCGGCGCCTGCTGGCCGAAGCTGCGGCTCTTGGAGCGGCCCTGGTGCCCGGTAATGGGCACGCCGTTCACCCATCACATGGGCGAGGGTTTCCTGTCGGCGGAGGCGATCGCCGATCCGCCACCCTTCGAGCGGGCGCGGGCAGCGGTCGCCTATTCCGGCGTCGCCCGCCAGATGGTGCAAGGGCTGAAATACCAGGATCGCACCGATCTCGCTCCCTGGATGGCGCGCTGGATGGTCCGCGTGGGCGCCGACCTCATCGCCGACGCGGATGTGGTGGTGCCTGTGCCGCTGCATTGGCGCCGTTTTTTCAGGCGGCGGTTCAACCAATCGGCGGAACTGGCGCGCGCGGTTTGCGAGCTGAGCGGGCTATCTTTCGCGCCTTCCGCCATGCATCGCGTGAAACTCACCCGCCAGCAGGTCGGGCTGGAGCGGCACGAGCGCGAGGAGAACGTGCGCGCCGCCTTTCGCGTGCCCGCCGAGGCCGAGATCGAGATTGCCGGCCGCAGGGTGCTTCTGATCGACGATGTCTACACCACGGGCGCAACCGCGCGTGCCGCCACCAAGGCGCTGAAAAAGGGAGGCGCTGCCGCCGTCGACGTGCTGACCTTTGCCCGCGTGTTGCCGGGGGACTTCCGGGCCGACGAGTCCGCGACTATATAAGTCGGCAACGGAAGCGGAATTCGTCATGGTCGATGTCACGATCTATACGCGCATGATGTGCGGCTACTGCACGGCAGCCAAGCGGCTGCTGGAGCGCAAAGGCGTCGCCTATACCGAGCACGACGCGTCCTTCTCACCGGAACTGCGCCAGGAGATGATGTTGCGGGCTCACGGGCGCACGACCTTTCCGCAGATTTTCATCGGCGACACGCATGTCGGCGGCTGCGACGACCTCCATGAACTGGAGGCGGAAGGCCGGCTGGACAAACTGCTCGCCAACGGCGCGTCGATTTGAGGGGGTGACAATGGGTGTCTTCAAGGCAGCGGCAGTGCAGATGCGTTCAGGCGAGAGCCCCGAGCGCAATGCGGCCGATATGGAGCGGATGGTGCGCGAGGCGGCAGTCCAGGGCGCGACCTATATCCAGACGCCGGAGATGACCGGCGCGCTGATCCGCGACAAGCAGGCGCGTGCCGCCTCCTTCACCTCCGAGGACAAGGACATCATCGTCTCGACGGCGCGCAGGCTGGCGCGCGAACTCGGCCTGTACCTGCATATCGGCTCGACCGCCATCCTGCGCGCCGACGGCAAGCTTGCCAACCGCGCGCTCCTGTTCGGACCCGATGGCGCGACGCTCGCCACCTACGACAAGGTCCACATGTTCGACGTCGATCTCGACAATGGCGAGAGCTGGCGTGAATCGGCCGCCTACGAGCCCGGCACAGAGGCCGTCGTCACCGGGATCGGGGGTGCCAAGCTCGGCTTTGCCGTCTGCTACGATCTGCGTTTTCCGCAACTGTTCCGCGCCGAGGCGATGGCCGGCGCCGACCTGCTTTCCGTGCCGGCCGCCTTCACCCGCCAGACCGGCGAGGCGCACTGGCATGTGCTACTCAGAGCACGCGCCATCGAGAACGGCGCCTTTGTCGTAGCCGCCGCGCAAGGCGGTCTGCACGAGGACGGCCGCGAGACCTATGGGCATTCGCTGATCGTCGATCCGTGGGGCCGCATCATCGCGGAAGCCGCGCATGACGAACCTGGCGTGATCGTTGCCGAGATCGACCCGGCGCAGTCGATTGCCGCGCGCAAGAAGATCCCCAATTTGAAAAATGCGCGGGATTTCACCATCAACGCCGGCGAGGCGCCGCGTCTCAGGGGTGCCGCCTCTTGATCCGCTTTTCCCTCATCTGCGAAAACGAGCACGAGTTCGAGGGCTGGTTTCGCAGCAATGACGATTTCGACACGCAGAAGAAGCGCGGCTTTGTCGATTGCCCCAGCTGTGGCTCGCACAAGGTCGAGAAGGCCCTGATGGCGCCCGCCGTTTCCACGGCCCGCAAGCAGGAAACCATAGCACTTGCCATGGGCGAGGCGCAGAAGCAGGCCATGGCACAACTGAAGGCGATGGCCGAGAAGGTGCGCGAGAATGCGGACTATGTCGGCGACAAGTTCGCCGAGGAAGCGCGCAAGATCCATTTCGGCGAAACCGATGCCCGCGGCATCTATGGCGAGGCGACGCTGGAAGAGGCCAAGGGCCTAGCCGAGGACGGCGTCGATTTCATGCCGATCCCGGTGTTTCCGGACGACCGGAACTAGCTAGCAATTAGCTTACGCTGCCGATCAGTTTTTCCAGCAGACGCGAAAGTGTTTCTCGTTCGGTCTGTGTCAGGCCGGACAGGATCTGGTGCTCATTGGCCACGTGGGCGGCAACAGCTTCGTCGATCAAGGCGAGCCCCTTTTCGGTCAACCGCACGACGATGCCGCGCCGGTCGTTGGGGTGTGGCCCGCGCTGGATCAATCCGGATGTTTCGAGCCGATCCAGCCTGTTGGTCATGGCCCCGGAGGTCACCATCGTCGCCTCGTAAAGCGCTGTCGGGTTCAGCGCGTAAGGTGAGCCGGAGCGGCGCAGCGTTGCTAGCACATCGAACTCTCCCGCCTGCAGTCCGAAGCGGGCAAAGAGCGGCGCAAGGCGCTCGCGCGCGATCAGCGCGGAGACCTCATTCAAGCGCCCGATCACCGCCATCGGCGACACGTCTAGGTCCGGTCGTTCCCGCTGCCATTGCTCGATGGCTTTCCCTGCACGGTCCATCTATCTCACCGTAATGTATCTTGACGCTAAGAATCTTTCCGATATCTTACCCGAAGATGTAATGCCGGCCAAGGGCCGCACGCGACAGGACTCGACGATGAAGCTTCTCTGGGATTCGGCGCTCGGCCTGCTGGTCGTCACCGGCGGCCTGCTTGGCCTGACGCTGCCTTTCGGCAAGGTCGCCACGGCGGCCGGCGTGCCGGCCATGGTCTGGGCCTTCGTCATATCGCTTGGCGCCGGCGGTGTGCTTCTCGTCGTATTGCTGCTGCGCGGCCAGCGCATCCGGCTCACCGGGCACAAACTGCGCTATTTCTTCGTCACCGCCGCGGTGTCTTATGCCGTCCCCAATCTCCTGATGTTTTCGGCCATTCCGCATCTGGGCGCCGGCTACACCGGCATCATGTTCACGCTGTCGCCGGTCGTCACGCTGGTGTTTTCAATCCTGCTCGGTGTGCGGCGCCCCAACATGCTGGGCATCATCGGCATCGCCGTGGGCTTCGTCGGCGCGATCATGGTGGCGGTGACGCGCGGCGAGGCCGGCCAGCCGGCCGAAATCTTCTGGGTCGTCCTGGGCCTGCTCATTCCTGTCAGTCTCGCTGCCGGCAACATCTACCGCACTATCGACTGGCCGGAAGGAACCGGTCCTATCGAACTCGCGGTCGGCAGCCATCTGGCGTCCGCGACGATGCTGCTCGTCGGCATCCTGATCTTGCTTGGCGACAAGACCTTCATCCAGCTCGGCACCGTGCAGCTCACCGTGGTGGCGCAGATGGCCTCGGCATCGGCGATGTTTGCTTTCTTTTTCCGGCTGCAGGCGGTGGGCGGTCCGGTCTATCTCAGCCAGATCGGCTATGTCGCGGCGGCCGTCGGGCTGTTTGCCGGTACGATCTTCCTTGGCGAACACTATCAGCTGCTGACCTGGATCGGCGCCGTCATCATCACCGCCGGCGTGTTCATCACCACAAAGGCGCAGAGCCAGAAAGCCTGAGGGGTTCGGGCTTATTTCGCCGGCGTCGCCGCCGGGCTCGGGCTGTGGGTATCGGCGGCGGCTGAGGCTGAGGATTGGCTGTTCAGACCAATCCCTTTTCCGCCAGCACCATGTAGTTGACGTCCATGTCCTTCGAACGCGACCAGCGGTCGGCAAGCGGATTGTAGGTGACGCCGGTGCGGTCGATGATGGTCAGGCCGGCGCCGCCCAGCGCCTTTTCCAGCTCTTCCGGGCGCACCAGCTTGCCGAACTGATGGGTACCGCGCGGCAGCCAGCGCAACACATATTCGGCGCCGATGATGGCCAGGCCGAGCGCCTTCAGCGTGCGGTTGATGGTGGCCACGAACATGATGCCGCCGGGCTTGACCATCTCGCCGCATTTGGCGACGAACAGGTCGATGTCGGCGACATGTTCGACCACTTCCATGTTGAGGACGACATCGAATTTCTCGCCGGCCTCGGCGAGATCTTCTGCCGTCGTGGCGCGATAGTCGATGCTCACATTGCCTTCGGCGGCATGCAGTTTCGCCACTTCTATGTTTGTTTCGGAGGCGTCCGCTCCGACCACCTCGGCACCGAGCCGCGCCATCGGCTCGCACAAAAGACCGCCGCCGCAGCCGATGTCGAGGATACGCAGGCCCTCGAACGGCCGCGCCGCGCGCGGGTCGCGGCCGAAGCGCGCCGCGATCTGGTCGCGGATATAGGAAAGCCGGATTGGGTTGAATTTGTGCAGCGGACGAAACTTGCCGCTCGGGTTCCACCATTCGGCGGCAAGGGCGGAAAAGCGTTCCACTTCTCCGGCATCGATCGTCGATCGTCGGGGCTCAGGCATCGGTTGGTCTCCTCGGACGCTAGGAAGTCGGGCGTGAGGCATCGAATGTCAAGGCAACATTTTCCCCTGCTGACATCGCGGCGCTCCATGTCAGGCCATGTCAGCTGCCGAGCATCGCCATGAAACACGATCGGCCTCGCGGACGAATGAGAAGCATCGTTTTGAACCAGACGAGTGAGCGATGACAGCGACGCCGGTTTCGATCCTTTGGCGGAGGCTTGACCTCGAAGGGCATGACGGATGCCTGCTTTCGCGGACCGATAGCCGTCACAGCCTCGAGGGGCAGGCCATCTTCATCCAGGACGACAAGCCATGCTGCCTTGCCTATCGGGTAGACTGCGATACCGGTTGGCGTACTCAGTCGGCGCGCGTCAACGGCTTTCTGGGCGGAAACAGGCTGCACCACGCGATCGAACGGGATTCCGACGGCCGGTGGATGCTGAACGGCGAACCGCAGCATGATGTGACCGGTCTTATCGACGTCGACCTCGGTTTCACGCCCGCGTCGAATCTGCTTGCGATCCGCCGGTTCGATCTTGGCATCGGCGCAACGACGCCCGCTCCGGCTGCTTACCTGACCTTTCCCAGACTGGAACTGGTGCGTCTCGAACAGACCTATCGGCGTCTTGATGAGACGCGCTACGCCTACGCCGCGCCCTTATTCGGCTATGACGAAATCCTCGGCGTCTCGCCGCACGGCTTTGTTGTCGACTACCCCGGCCTATGGACAAGCGTGACTGCGTCAGGATGATGCGAGTTCCGGCGCCGCCTATTTCGTGTCCAGCACGTCACGCAGCTTCGCTGCCAGTTGATCGATGGTGAACGGCTTGGCCAGGAAGTGCACGTCATGGTCGAGCACGCCGTTGTGGACCACGGCGTTCCTTGTGAAGCCGGTGGTGAAGACGACTTTCAGCCCGGGCTGGCGCGCGAGCGCTTCCTCGGCGAGCTTGCGGCCGTTCATCACCGGCATGACGATGTCGGTGAAAAGCAGGGCGATGCCGGGTGTCGCGGCGAGCTTCTGAAGGGCCTCCTGTCCGCCTGCCGCGTGGATGACGGTGTAGCCGAGTTCGCGCATGACGTCCGTCGTGGAAGCCCGCACGCGGGCGTCGTCCTCGACGACGAGGATCGTCTCGGTGACCGTGGCGGCGCCCTTGTCGCGCCCGGCTGGAACCGCCGGCTCCTCAGGTCCGAAAAGTCGGGGCAGATAGATCTTGATCGTCGTGCCTTCGCCGGGCTCGGAGTAGATCTTGACGTGGCCGCCCGACTGTTTGACGAAGCCGAACACCTGGCTCAGCCCAAGCCCCGTGCCCTTATCGGCCGGCTTGGTCGTGAAGAAGGGCTCGAAGGCCCTGGTGATGATCTCAGGCGACATACCCGCACCGGTGTCGGTAACCGCGATCATCACGTATTGGCCAGGCGCGACGTCAGCGTGCGTCGATGCATAGGCCTCGTCGAGGTGGCTGTTGACGGTCTCGATGGTCAGCTTGCCGTCATTGTCCATGGCATCACGGGCATTGACGGCCAGATTGAGAATCGCGTTCTCGAGCTGGTTGGGATCGGCGTGGATTTTCCACAGGCCGCCCGCCAGCACGGTTTCGATGCGAATGCCTTCACCCAGGGCACGGCGCAGAAGATCGGACATGCCGGTCAACAGCCGGTTGGTGTCGACAACCTGCGGCGCCAGAGGCTGCAGACGGGAGAAGGCAAGCAGGCGGGAGGTCAGATTGGCCGCACGGCTGGCCGCGTCCGTCGCGGCCTCGACGAGCTTTTCAATGTCATGTTCGCCCCGCTTCAGCTTGCGCTGGGCAAGGTTCATGGCGCTGAGGATGACCGCCAGCATGTTGTTGAAGTCGTGGGCGATCCCACCGGTCAACTGCCCGACGGCTTCCATCTTCTGCATCTGGCGTATCTGGGATTCGGCATTTTCACGCGTCTGGATCTCATTGCCGAGCTCGATGTTCTTGCGCATCAGCTCTTCCTGGGCGACGAGCACCTCGCGGAAGCGGCGGCGGGATTGACGGATAGTGTAGACACCAAGCAGGAAAATCCCCAACAACGCAGCCAGCGAGCCGATGCGCAACCAGGCCTCGACCCGATCGGTATGCTCGTCGCGCGCGGCCACCGCAGCGGCGCCGATACGCCGGATCGTATCCATGCTGGCGCGGATTTCGTCCATGGCTGACTTGCCCTGGCCGCCGCGGACCAGTTGCAGGGCCTTTGCCGCGTCGCCTCGATCGTAGAGAGCTATGGTCTCGGCCAGTTCGGCCTGCTGTTGCGAAAGCGCTGCCTTGATGTGGCTGATCTGCTGGATGATCTGATCATCGGGAGCGGCCGCGCTCTCGATCCGCGCCAGTTGTCCAGGAATTGCCTCGATGGCCTTCCGATAAGGCTCCAGATAGGATTTTTCACCTGTCAGCAGGTAGCCGCGCTGACCACTCTCGGCGTCTTGCGCCAGTGAAAGCAGCCCGGAAAGCTGCTCCTGGTATTCGATTGTCTCGCGCGCGGCGGCACGATTGGCCCTCTGGCTCTCGACGAGCACGGCACGGGCGCCGACGATCAGCGCCAGCGCGGCGAAGCCGGCGATAATCGGGAGCGGTTGCAGTCGCATGGCGCGCCGAAGACGAGCAATCATCTGTTATGCCGAACCAAGAGGAATTCCCGCGGGCAGCATTTGGTAAGCGGCACCGGCGTGGAAGGCAATATGTCGTGTTGTTACGCAATCCGCCGTCAGCCTTGCGAAACCTTGCTCATTTGGTTAAGGAGGCCGCGCATTGAGCGGCCGGCGCCAGCCGGGCGCTTTTCTTCCGTTTTCGGCCTCGGGCCGGCTCCAGTCAAAGGCATTTCGCTTCCATGGCGCGTATCGTGATGAAATTCGGCGGAACCTCCGTCGCCGACATCGCCCGCATCCGCAATGTGGCGCGTCACGTCAAACGCGAAGTCGACGCCGGCCACGAGGTGGCGGTGGTGGTTTCAGCGATGGCCGGCAAGACCAATGAACTGGTCGGTTGGACGCGCGAAGCCTCGCCGATGCACGACGCACGCGAATATGACGCGGTCGTCGCTTCCGGCGAACAGGTCACGGCTGGCCTGCTCGCCATCACCTTGCAGAACATGGGCGTGCATGCGCGCTCCTGGCAAGGCTGGCAGATCCCAATCAAGACCGACAACGCGCATGGCGCGGCGCGCATTCTCGACATAGACGGTGCCTTCCTGGTCAAGCGCTTCGGCGAGGGGCAGGTGGCTGTCATCGCCGGTTTCCAGGGCATCGGGCCGGACAACCGCATCGCAACGCTTGGCCGCGGCGGCTCCGACACCAGCGCCGTGGCGATCGCCGCCGCCGTCAAGGCTGACCGCTGCGACATCTACACCGACGTCGACGGGGTCTACACCACCGATCCGCGCATCGAGCCCAAGGCGCGGCGGCTGGCCAAGATATCGTTCGAGGAAATGCTTGAAATGGCCTCGCTCGGCGCCAAGGTTCTGCAGGTGCGTTCGGTCGAGCTTGCCATGGTGCACAGGGTGCGTACCTTCGTGCGATCGTCCTTCGACGATCCCGATGCGCCCGGAATGGGGGATTTGCTCAATCCTCCGGGAACGCTCATTTGCGACGAGGAAGAGATCGTGGAACAGCAGGTCGTCACCGGAATTGCCTACGCCAAGGACGAAGCGCAGATTTCGCTGCGCCGTGTCGGCGACCGGCCAGGCGTCGCCGCCGGCATCTTCGGTCCCCTGGCCGAAGCCAACATCAATGTCGACATGATCGTCCAGAACATCTCCGAGGACGGCAAGCTGACCGACATGACCTTCACCGTGCCGTCGGGCGATGTCGACAAGGCGCTGGCCGTGCTCGACCGGCTGAAAGCCGAGATCGGCTATGATGTCGTGCAGTCGGAAGCCGGCATGTCGAAGGTTTCGGTCATCGGCATCGGCATGAGGAGCCATGCGGGTGTTGCCGCCACCGCCTTCAAGGCTCTGGCCGACAAGGCAATCAACATCCGCGCCATCACCACCTCCGAGATCAAGATTTCGATACTGATCGACGGTCCGTATACGGAACTTGCGGTTCGCACTTTGCATTCCGTCTACGGTCTGGATAAGCAGTAGCAAGACTGAATCAGTTGTTGCGTGCATGCCGGCCGCGGCGGAAACTGCGCCGGCAAGTGTTTCATTGGAGAAGAAGCCGCGATGCGTGACCAGGCCAGCGGCCCGCGCGTTTTGCTGAAACGGCTCCGCGAGCTCATGCAGGAGCCGCTGGAGCCGCAGGAGCGGCTTGACCGGATCGTGCGCGACATCGCCTCCAACATGGTCGCCGAAGTCTGCTCGCTCTATGTGCTGCGCGCCGATTCGGTGCTCGAACTCTACGCCACCGAAGGTCTGAACCCGAACGCCGTCCACCTGGCGCAGTTGCGGCTGGGGCAAGGCCTGGTCGGCACGATCGCGGCGAGTGCCAGGCCGCTCAACCTGTCCAACGCACAGGAACACCCGGCCTTCGCCTACCTGCCGGAGACCGGGGAGGAGATCTACAATTCCTTCCTCGGCGTGCCGGTGCTCAGGGCAGGGCGCACGCTGGGCGTCCTGGTTGTGCAGAACAAGACCATGCGCCACTACCGCGACGACGAGGTCGAGGCGCTGGAAACCACGGCCATGGTCATCGCCGAGATGATCGCCACCGGCGATCTGGCGCGGCTGACCCGGCCTGGTCTCGAACTCGACCTGCGCCGGCCTGTCAGCTTCACCGGCCTGTCGTTCAACGACGGCGTCGGGCTTGGCCATGTCGTGCTGCACGAGCCGCGCATCGTCGTCACCAATTTGTTCAACGAGGACAGCGAGGAAGAGGTGCGGCGGCTCGAAGCCTCGCTTGGTTCGCTCAGGCTCTCGATCGACGACATGCTGGAGCGCCGCGATGTCGCCTTCGAGGGCGAGCATCGCCAGGTGCTGGAAGCCTACCGCATGTTCGCCAACGACCGCGGCTGGGTCCGGCGGCTGGAAGAGGCGGTCCGCAACGGCCTGACAGCGGAAGCGGCGGTGGAAAAGGTGCAGAGCGACATGCGCGCCCGCATGCTGCACATGACCGATCCCTACCTGCGTGAGCGGATGAGCGATTTCGACGATCTCGCCAACCGGCTGTTGCGCCAGCTGATGGGACGCGGACCCGAGGATGTCGCGGCCTCGCTGCCGAAGGACGCCATCATCGTCGCCCGCTCGATGGGCGCCGCTGAACTGCTGGACTATCCCCGCGACAAGCTGCGTGGCCTGGTGCTCGAGGATGGCGCGGCGACCAGTCATGTCGTCATCGTCGCGCGCGCCATGGGCATTCCCGTCGCCGGCCAGATGAAGGGCGCCGTTTCCATGGCGGAAAACGGCGATGCCATCATCGTCGACGGCGAGGAAGGCGCGATCCATCTGCGGCCGCAATCCGATCTCGAAGCCGCCTATGCCGAAAAAGTGCGGTTCCGGGCGCGCCGGCAGGAGGTCTACCGCGAGCTGCGCAAGAAGCCATCGACGACCAGGGACGGTGTCCAGGTCGACCTGCTGATGAATGCCGGGCTAGCCGTCGACCTGCCGCAGTTGGCGGAGGCGGGCGCTGCCGGCATTGGCCTGTTTCGCACGGAACTGCAGTTCATGGTCGCCTCGACCTTTCCACGCGCCGAAGCCCAGGAAAAGCTCTATCGCGACGTGCTCGAGGCCGCACGCGGCAAGCCGGTCACCTTCCGCACCATCGACATTGGTGGCGACAAGGTGCTGCCCTACTTCAAGGGCGCGATCCAGGAAGAGAATCCGGCGCTCGGCTGGCGGGCGATCCGCCTGACGCTCGACCGGCCGGGCTTGCTGCGCACCCAGATCCGCGCCTTGCTCAAGGCCAGCGGCGGGCGCGAGCTCAAGCTGATGCTGCCGATGGTGACCGAGCTTGGCGAAATCGCCCAGGCGCGCGAAATCATCGACCGCGAGGTGCGGCACCTCTCACGCTTCGCCCATCATCTGCCGACCAGTCTCAAACTGGGCGCCATGCTGGAAGTGCCGTCGCTTCTGTTCCAGCTCGACGAATTGATGAAGGCGGTCGACTTCGTCTCGGTCGGGTCGAACGATCTGTTCCAGTTCGTCATGGCGGTCGACCGCGGCAACACGCAACTGGCCAACCGCTTCGATACGTTGTCGGCGCCGTTCCTGCGCGTGCTCAAGCAGATTGCCGACGCCGGCGTTCGCAATCATACGCCCGTCACCCTGTGCGGTGAACTCGCCGGCAAGCCGATTTCGGCGATGGCGCTGATCGGGCTTGGTTTCCGCTCGATCTCGATGTCGCCAGCCTCGATCGGTCCGGTCAAGGCGATGCTGACGGAGCTGCCGCTGGAGGAGTTGGAGGCTTTCTTCGACGACAATCTGATGGCGCCGGCGCAAGGGCTGCCGATGCGGGCGCTGCTGCAGGCCTTCGCCGACGACCGCTCGATCCCGTTGTAGCACCCTCATCATGGTCAATTTGCCCCGCGATCGTATGGATCAAGTCGTCAAGCGTTTCGAGATGCTCGAAGCGCAGATGTCGGCCGGACCGGCGCCGGATGCCTATGTGAAGATGGCATCCGAATATGCCGAGTTGCAGGAGATGGTGGCCAAGGTCAGGGAATTGCGCTCGGCCGAGCATGAGCAGGCCGATCTCGAAGCGATGCTCGCCGACAAGGGCACCGACGTCGAGATGCGGGCGCTCGCCGAAGCCGATCTGCCCGGCGTCGAGGAGCGTATCGAGGCGCTGCAGAAGGACATCCAGATTCTGCTCCTGCCCAGGGATGCCGCCGACGACAAGAACGCCATCCTCGAAATTCGCGCCGGCACCGGTGGCGATGAGGCAGCACTCTTCGCCGGCGACCTGTTTCGCATGTATGAGCGCTACGCCGCCGAACGCGGCTGGCGGTTCGAAACGGTATCGGCGAGCGACGGCGATGCAGGCGGCTTCAAGGAAATCATCGCCACGATTTCAGGCAAGGGTGTATTCGCCCATCTGAAATTCGAGTCCGGGGTGCATCGCGTCCAGCGTGTGCCGGCAACCGAGGCCAGCGGGCGCATCCACACGTCCGCCGCCACCGTCGCCGTGCTGCCGGAAGCGGAAGAGGTCGACATCGACATCAGGGCCGAGGACATCCGCATCGACACCATGCGCGCCTCCGGCTCCGGCGGCCAGCACGTCAACACCACCGATTCCGCGGTCCGCATCACCCATTTGCCGACCGGCATCATGGTGGTTCAGGCGGAGAAGTCGCAGCACCAGAACCGGGCCAAGGCCATGCAGATCCTGCGTGCCCGGCTCTACGACATGGAGCGCAGCAAGGCGGACGAGGAGCGTTCCGAATCGCGCAAGTCGCAGGTCGGTTCGGGCGACCGCTCGGAGCGCATCCGCACCTACAATTTTCCGCAAGGCCGCGTCACCGACCATCGCATCAACCTGACGCTCTACAAGCTCGACCGGGTGATGATGGGTGAACTCGACGAGATCGTCGACGCGCTGATCGCCGATCACCAGTCGAAGCTGATGGCCGATATCGGCCTCGATGGCTGACCATCTGCCCGAGGCGCTGGGGCCACTGCTGCGGGAAGCGCGGACCCGGCTTGCCGCAGCCGGTATCGATGATCCCGCGCTCGATGCGCGGCTGATCGTCGAGCACTATTCCGGCACGACGCGCACCCAGGCCATTGCCGACCCCGGGCGCGAGATCGACGGCGACGCCATCGCCGCGATCGACGGCGCCCTGAGACGGCGAGCCGGTGGCGAACCGGTGCATCGCATCCTCGGCTATCGCGAATTCTACGGTTTGCGCCTGTCGCTGTCGTCGGAGACGCTGGAGCCGCGGCCGGACACCGAAACGCTGGTCGAGGCGGTGCTGCCTTTCGTCAAGGCAATGGTCGCGCGGAAGGGGGCATGCCGCATCCTCGATCTCGGCACCGGGACCGGCGCGATCGCCCTGGCGCTGCTGAGCGTCGTGCCGGCCGCGACCGCCACCGGTGTCGACATTTCCGCCGGCGCGCTGGCAATGGCAGCCCGCAATGCCGGGCAATTCGGGCTCGGCGGCCGGTTCACGACGGTTCAATCGGACTGGTTCGAAAAAGTTTCCGGCCGGTACCATGTAATTGCCGCAAACCCTCCCTATATACCAACTCAAGAGATTGGAAATCTGCAGGACGAAGTCCGCGATTTCGACCCGCGTATTGCCTTGGATGGCGGCGTGGATGGGCTGAACCCCTACAGGATCATCGCCGCCGAGGCGGCAAGGTTTCTGGAAGCCGAAGGCAGGATTGCGGTCGAGATCGGCCACACACAAAGCAACGACGTCAACGATATATTTCGCGCGGCCGGCTACACGGGCGGCGAGGTGTTTGGCGATCTCGGCGGAAACGACAGGGTTCTTGTTTTTCAACGGGCAACGTCTTGACGCAGTGCAAAAAAAGCGCTTGGCAATACCGGGGAATGCGGCTAGGGTCGCCTTACCGGATGAGACGAAGCAGGCAGTGCTCTTAGCGATTCGGTTTCCTTGGAAATAGCTGCCTTCTTGCGCAAACGACGCCCAAGCTTCGTGCGGGAATCGTCCGGCAAGTGATGTAACCGGAACAGGATGACACGTGGCGCCAACGCAATCGATGCGGGCGAACGCCGGTGAAGAGACGAAACGGTCGGCTGCATGAGCGCCTCCGTTCGTGAAGAGTTTTTCGAAAATTTCAAGATGAAGAGAGTCGAATGAGGCCACAACAGCAGAACAGGCGCATGCGCGGTCGCAACAACAATGGCGGCGGCGGTGGGAACAACAATAACAATAGCAATAACAACAACCGCAAGGGCCCGAATCCGCTAACGCGCAATTACGAGAGCAACGGCCCGGACGTGAAAATCCGTGGATCGGCTCAGCAGATCGCCGAAAAATACGCCACCCTTGCCCGTGACGCGCACAGCTCCGGCGACCGGGTGATGGCGGAGAACTATCTCCAGCACGCCGAACACTACAACCGCATCATCGCCGCCGCGCAGGCGCAGATGCCGATCCAGAACGTCCAGCAGTCGCGCGACGAGTTCGACGAGGACGGCGATGAGGATCGCGACGAGTTTGACAATGCCGTCAACAGCGGGGCCGTCAACAGCGGGGCCGGCAACAGCGGGGCAGGCAATAGCAGCGGCAATGCCGGTTCCGATGCGCAAATTCCGGTGGTCAACCATGGCGCCGGCCCTCAGCCAGTGATCGAGGGCATGCCAGCGGAAGTTACGCTGAACCGGGAAAGCGGTCGTGACAACCGCGACAGTGGCGGGCGCAACAATAGCGGCCGCGACAACAATGGCGGGCGTCATCGCGATCGCCGCCCTAACGGCGGCTACGGCCAGAGCGGCCAGCGCGATCATGCTTCTTCAGCCGAACAAGGCGGCCAGCAGCAGCGCAACGAGGCCTCGGGGCAGACAGAAGTTCAGGCAGAGCCCGCTTCGCCGTCCGAGACTGTCGCGGCAGCCGAGCCGGCTTCACGGTTCGAGAATTTTTCACCGGCAGGTCTGGCCGCCCAGGCCGAACTCAACGAGGCGGCCGCCGAGAGCGGTGCTGCCCGCCGCCCACGGCGTCCGCGCCGTCCCCGCACCAATGCCGATCAGGTCGAGAGCGGCAGCGAAAATGGGGCTGCGGGCGAGACAGCGGCGGCTCCGGTCGACAGCGGCAGTGCCGAACCCGTGGTTTCCGACATCGACAATTGAGCGAACGGCATTTCAATACATTGGACGGCGGAGAGAAATCTCCGCCGTTTTCGTTTGGGCTGACGTGGAATATTATGCGCCTGCCACGTCGCGACGTCTTGAGGGGCCAGGGTCCGTGCACCATATCTGGCCTGAACAGGATCCGGCTCGAATGGGCGGGTCCGTCACCGCAATCTGATCCGGTGCCGCAAAGCGGGCCGGTGATGGAAGGAGACAAATATGAACCTCGAGAAATACTCCGAGCGCGTGCGCGGCTTTATCCAGTCCGCGCAGACGATGGCGCTCTCCCGGAACCACCAGCAATTCACTCCCGAACACATTCTGAAAGTCCTCGTCGACGATGACGAGGGCCTGGCCGCGTCGCTGATCGAGCGTGCCGGCGGCAATGTCCGCGACGTCAAGCTCGGCGTCGAGACGGCGCTCGAGGCGATGCCCAAGGTGGAGGGAGGCAACGGCCAGCTCTATCTGGCGCAGCCGCTGGCCAAGGTGTTCTCGACCGCCGAGGACCTGGCCAAGAAGGCCGGCGACAGCTTTGTCACCGTCGAGCGGCTGCTGCAGGCGCTTGCCATGGAAAAATCGGCAAAGACGGCCGAAATCCTGGCCAAGGCCGGTGTCACCGCACAGGCGCTGAACCAGGTCATCAACGACGTCCGCAAGGGCCGCACCGCCGATTCGGCGAGTGCCGAACAAGGCTATGACGCGCTGAAGAAATATGCACGCGACCTCACTGCTGACGCACGCGCGGGCAAGCTCGATCCGGTCATCGGTCGCGACGACGAGATCCGCCGCACCATCCAGGTGCTGTCGCGCCGCACCAAGAACAACCCGGTGCTGATCGGCGAGCCGGGCGTCGGCAAGACGGCGATCGCCGAAGGCCTGGCGCTGCGCATCGTCAATGGCGACGTGCCGGAATCGCTGAAGGACAAGCAGCTGATGGCGCTCGACATGGGCGCATTGATCGCTGGCGCCAAATATCGCGGCGAGTTCGAGGAGCGGCTGAAGGCCGTGCTCTCCGAAGTCACCTCGGCAAGTGGCAACATCATCCTGTTCATCGACGAGATGCACACGCTGGTCGGTGCCGGCAAGGCGGACGGCGCCATGGATGCGTCGAACCTTCTGAAACCGGCCCTGGCGCGCGGCGAACTGCACTGCGTCGGCGCCACCACGCTCGATGAATACAGGAAGCATGTCGAGAAGGATGCCGCACTCGCCCGCCGCTTCCAGCCGGTCTTCGTCGACGAGCCGACGGTGGAGGACACGGTCTCGATCCTGCGCGGCCTGAAGGAGAAATATGAGCAGCACCACAAGGTGCGTATCTCCGATTCGGCGCTGGTGGCGGCGGCGACGCTGTCCAACCGCTACATTGCCGACCGCTTCCTGCCTGACAAGGCGATCGACCTCGTCGACGAAGCCGCCTCGCGGCTCAGGATGCAGGTCGATTCCAAGCCTGAGGCGCTGGACGAGATCGACCGCCGCATCATGCAGCTCAAGATCGAGCGGGAAGCGCTGAAGGTCGAGACGGACGAAGCCTCGAAGGACCGGCTCGCCCGGCTGGAAAAGGAACTTGTCGGCCTGGAGGAGGAATCGACCGAGATTACTTCGAAGTGGCAGGCCGAGAAGCAGAAGCTTGGGCTTGCCGCCGACTTGAAGAAGCAGCTCGACGAGGCGCGCAACGACCTTGCCATTGCCCAGCGCAAGGGTGAGTTCCAGCGCGCCGGGGAACTTGCCTACGGCAAGATCCCGGAACTGGAAAAGAAGCTGAAGGAGGCCGAGGCCCAGGACGGCAAGGCCGGCATGGTCGAGGAAGTGGTCACGCCCGACCACGTCGCCCATATCGTGTCGCGCTGGACCGGCATTCCGGTCGACAAGATGCTGCAGGGCGAGCGCGACAAGCTGTTGCGCATGGAAGACGAGATCGGCAAGCGTGTCGTCGGCCAGGGCGAGGCGGTGCAGGCGGTTTCCAAGGCGGTGCGGCGCGCGCGTGCGGGCCTGCAGGATCCGAACCGGCCGATCGGCTCGTTCATGTTCCTTGGCCCGACCGGCGTCGGCAAAACGGAGCTCACCAAGGCTTTGGCCAACTTCCTGTTCGACGATGAGACGGCGCTGGTGCGCCTCGACATGTCCGAGTACATGGAGAAGCACTCCGTCGCCCGGCTGATCGGCGCGCCTCCCGGCTATGTCGGCTATGAGGAAGGCGGCGCGCTGACCGAAGCGGTGCGGCGCCGGCCCTATCAGGTCGTGCTGTTCGACGAGATCGAAAAGGCACATCCCGATGTGTTCAACGTTCTGTTGCAGGTGCTCGATGACGGCCGGCTCACCGACGGGCAGGGCCGCACCGTCGATTTCCGCAACACGCTGATCATCATGACGTCCAATCTCGGCGCCGAATATCTGGTCAATCTCGGCGAGGACCAGGATGTCGATGCCGTGCGAGACGAAGTGATGGGCGTGGTCAGGGCATCGTTCCGGCCGGAGTTCCTCAATCGCGTCGACGAGGTGATCCTGTTCCACCGGCTGCGCCGCAAGGACATGGACCGCATCGTCGAGATCCAGCTCAAGCGGCTGGAGAGCCTGCTGACCGATCGCAAGATCACGCTGTCGCTGGATCCCGAGGCGATCGAGTGGCTGGCCGCCAAGGGTTACGACCCCGCTTATGGTGCGAGGCCACTGAAGCGGGTGATGCAGAAGGAACTGCAGGATCCGTTGGCGGAAAAGATCCTACTCGGCGAGATCCTGGACGGCTCGACGGTCAAGGTCACGGCCGGTTCCGACCGGCTGAATTTCCGCTCCAAGCCGACGATCGTGGCGGCCGAGGTGGCGGCCTGATCGTGCATGTCGCCCAAAAGTGACCACGGTTTTGGGACAACGACATGCACAAGACAAAGATCTGAAGCGCGCCGCGCTTTGGAGTGCCGCGCGTCCGTTCCGGATGCGCGGCGTTTTCTATGAGAAGTGGGGGGCAGGATTGACGCTGGACGATTACAACGGCTTCTGCGCCTCGCTGCCTGCAACCAACCACGTGGTGCAATGGGGCGGCGCCCATGTCTGGAAGGTCGGGACCAAGGTGTTTGCGATCGGTGGCTGGGATCAGGGCCAGCAGCTCTTCGTCACCTTCAAATGTTCCGACGTCGCCTATGACGTGCTCAAGGAGCAGCCGGGCCTGCGGCCCGCACCCTATCTTGCCTCGCGCGGCATGAAGTGGATCCAGCGTCAGACAAGCCAGAGCATGGATGATGGTGCGCTGAAGGATTATCTGCGCGAGAGCCACCGCCTGGTTGCCCTGAAGCTGACGAAGCAGGCGCGCAAGGAATTGGGGCTTGGCGCAGGCTAGCCAATATTCCTCGAGGCGCCGGAAAACCGCCATCTTCATGCCCGGTTCATATCGGAACCATATGGTGGGTAACTGGTTTGCTGGCGAAGGGGTTCGCCGAACTGGACAATGCCGGGCGGCGGCACATACGGACCGGAGAGTTTCGCCACTATGCTGCGCACTATCTTCACCCTTTCGGCGCTTGTTGCGGGACTGGTGTTTTCCAACGCGTTCGCGGCGCCGACGCGTGACGGCGCAGCCCAGCCTGTCCGCGCGGCCGGGAGCGGCGGCATTCTGCTCGCCCAGGACGGCAATCTCGATATTTATTACGATGCCAGGGGCAATCGCGTCATCGTCGATGCGGATACCGGCAAGGTGATCGCCATCCAGCCGCCGCAGACACGGCTTGACCGACGCGCGCTACGCCGCGAGACAAGACTGCGTCAACTAGGCCGTGTCCCCGCCGACGACGACCGCTACTATCTCGACGATCCCCAGGACATGGCCCGCTTCCGCCGCAAGCAGCTGGAAGAGGAAGGACGGGTCATTCCGCCGCCAGCCGATGAATATGATCCCGACAATAACAATTCCGTCGATGCCTATCCGCCGGCGCCGCAGGACGATGGCAGTTACGACAACAATTATCCCGACGCGCCGCCGCCGGCAGAGCCGCGTACGATTCAGCGCCAGCCGCTGAACGAGGCGTCGATAGACTCCGTCCAGCCGACAATCCCGACGGAAGAGGGGGCGCCCTCCGGCCAGGCGGCACTGCCGCCAAATGCTGGCGGCAAGACGTCGGTCGATCCGTCGCTTTCGCTTGGCGCACGCCAGGATGTGGCAGCACTGCAGGTGCTCCTCGACCGGGGCGGGGCTTCGCCGGGCGTCATCGACGGGCGCTTTGGTTCGAATGTCGACAAGGCGCTGGCGGCCTACAACCAGATCAACGGCAGCAGCCTCAAATCGACCGATGCGGTCGGCATCCAGTCAGCACTCTCGCAATCCGGCGGCGACGCGTTCGCCAACTACACCATCACGGCGGAGGACGCAGCCGGTCCCTATGTCGCCTCCATCCCGGAAGACTACAGCCAGAAGGCGCAGCTCGACCGCATGGGCTATACGTCAGTGACCGAGGCGCTGGCCGAGCGCTTCCACATGGACGAGAACTATCTCAAGGCGCTCAATCCGGACGCCAACTTCAATCGTCCCGGCACGATCGTCAAGGTCGCGAATTTCGGCAGGCTGGTCTCGATGCCGGTTGCCCGCATCGTAGCCGACAAGGGCAAGAAGGAAGTCTTCGCCTATGACGCGTCGGGCAAGCTGGTCGCGGCCTATCCCGCCACCATCGGCTCATCGGACACGCCGTCCCCGACCGGCATCCATGCCGTGTCGCGTGTCGCGCTCGATCCGAACTACACCTACAATCCCAACATCAACTTCAAGCAAGGCGAGAACAACAAGATCCTGACCATTCCGCCTGGGCCCAATGGTCCGGTCGGATCGGTGTGGATCGCCCTGGACAAGCCGACCTACGGTATCCACGGCACGCCGGAGCCGTCGAAGATCGGCAAGACCGAAAGCCATGGCTGCGTGCGGTTGACCAATTGGGATGCACGGGAGCTCGCCAAACTGGTCTCGCCGGGCGTGCCGGTGGAGTTCGTCGAATAGGGTATGTCGATAGTCAGGTGATGCCGGCCGCACTTCCGGTGTCCACGTACCCGAAAATACGCTCCGCTCCGGTTCTCGGTATCAACCATCTTCGACTCGGCCTGACCTGAATCTCAACGCATCCCAAGTCAGCTTCGCCAAATTTCAACCAATGATCCTGCGCACCCACTTCACATTCGGCGTTGCCGCATAGATCAACTGCATCACCAGAATGAAGCCGACGCTCAGCAGCGGGGTGATCAGGCAAAGTGCGGCACCGACAGCCCACAGGATCTGCGCCTTGACGATGCGCAGGTAGACGGTGCGCTTCGTTTGCGCGTCGACGTCCTCCGCGACAAAGCCGCTCTTCTCCGCATAACGCCAGCTGGCGAACAGCGTGATGCCGAGCATCAACAGGTTGAGCCAGTAAACCAGCACCGCGGTCCTGAACTCGAGGAAGTCGGCCAGAAGGTCGGTTGAGAACGGCAAGAGCGCGATGAAGGCGAGAAAGCAGAGGTTCAGCGTGGCCAGCCGTCTGTCGGATTTGGCGATCAAACCATGCTGCGCCTGCTGGCCGAACCAGAAGATGGTCAGGGTCAGGAAACTCAAGGCATAGGTAAGAAAGCGGGGCGCCAGTGCCGCGACCGCGACGAGAAGATCGTGTTCGGAATGGATGGCCTCATGTACCGGCACCCTGATCTCGAGCACGATCAGGGTGAGTGCGATGGCGAACACGCCATCGGTGATACCGACGATACGGCCGCGCCCCTCAACCGATGCTTCGAGTGGACGCTTCATCGATTTCTCCCGCCTGCGGCTCTTGGGAAATCTAGCATGACTGCGGCGGTTTGCATCGGGGCAGATGCGATCCCTACCAATATGGCTGGTTTCAAGGACAACAGCTTCTGGCTGGTTGTTGCCGGCGCGTCGGCGGTCTAACTAAGGTGGCATGCATTCGCCCAATGAAGCCGCCGCCGTTCCGCTGACCGGTCCGGTCGCAAACGGTACGTTCTGTCCGCAGTCGCAGCGCAGGTACGTGCTGATCGCGGCGATACTGGCTTCGGCGCTCGGCTTCATCGACGGTTCCGTCCTGGCGATCGCCATGCCGGCGTTGCGCGCCGATCTTGGCGCCAGCCTGGCGGAAGCGCAGTGGATTTCCAATGCCTACGCGCTGACGCTCTCGGCGCTGATCCTCGCCGGCGGTGCCGCGGGCGACCGGTTCGGACTGCGCCGTGCGTTCGTGGCCGGCATTGGCCTGTTCGTCGCCACCTCGCTTGCCTGTGCGCTGGCGCCGAACGCTGTCGTGCTGATCGCGTTTCGCGCTCTCCAGGGCATCGGTGCCGCGATCATGGTGCCAGGCAGTCTCGCCATCATCGCCAAAGCCTATCCGAAGAAGGAACGCGGCCGCGCGATCGGCATCTGGGCGGCGGCCTCGGCGCTGACGACGGCGCTTGGCCCGGTGCTGGGCGGTTTCGTGCTTTCGACCTTCGGCAACGGCGTCTGGCGCGCCATCTTCGCCATCAATCTGCCGCTCGGGCTGGTTTCGATCTATCTGCTGTTGGCCAAGATCCCGGCGGACCAGCCAGCCGAAAAGCGCAGCCTGGATCTCGGCGGCGCTGGGCTCGCGACACTGGCCTTCGGATCGCTGGCCTACGGGCTGACGGCGATGAGCGCCGAGGGGGGCGGCCTGATGTCGGGCCCGGCGATCGTTGCCGGCGTGATGCTGCTTGTCGTCTTCATCCTCTACGAGCGCTGGCAGCGCGAGCCGATGATCGATCTCAGCCTGTTTCGCGTCAAGGCTTTCGCCGGCGCCAACCTGGCGACCTTCTTCCTCTATTTCGCGCTGTCTGCCAATTTGTTCTACCTGCCGATGCTCTTGATCGCCGGCTGGGGGCTGAGTTCGGCCGAGGTCGGTTTCATCTTCCTACCGCTGTCGGCTTTGATCGCGCTGCTGTCAGGGCCGGTCGGGCAGTGGTCGGACCGGATCGGCCCCCGCTTTCCGATCGCCGCCGGCAGTCTCGTCGTCGCCATCGCTTTTGCCGGCCTTGCGCTGTTTACCTATGCCGGCTTCCACAATTTCTGGACCGGCACCTTTCCGCTTATGGCGGTGATGGGGCTTGGCATGGCGCTGGTCGTGTCGCCGCTGTCGACAGCGATCATGACTTCGGTCGAGGATAAGGATACGGGTGCCGCGTCCGGCATCAACAACGCCGTCTCGCGCGTCGGCGGCCTGATCGCGGTGGCGGCGATGGGCTCGCTCGCCGCTTGGGTTTATGCGCTGGGCGTGGGCCACGCGTCCGGAATCCCCGGTTTCGGCGAGCCGCCGCCGGCCGGGCTTGCAGCGGATATCAATGCAATAAGGGTTGCCGCCGGCGATTCGGCTTTTGCGGCGGTTGCCGTGGTCACGGCGCTCCTTTGCCTGCTGTCGGCGATCGTCGCCTGGATTACGGTGCCTGGGCAAGCGTCGCCCTGGCCAGCGCAAACGGAGAATTCGCGCGACTGACTCAGCCTTCGATCTTGGCGCTGGCGACCTTCAGCGAATTGCCGTCTTCCTGTTTCAGCAGATCGTCGATGCGCTCGCGCTCGCGCTTGAAGGCGACGAGATCGTCGCCCTTCAGCACCTTGCCGACCGGCAGACGCACACGCATCGAATCGACCTTGGTGCCGTTGACGATCAACTCGTAGTGCAGATGCGGACCGGTGGAGAGACCGGTCTGGCCGAGATAACCAATGACCTGGCCCTGGCGAACCCGAACGCCCGGCGCAATACCTTTGGCAAAGGCGCTCTGGTGATTGTAGGAGGTCTCGTAGCCGTTGGCATGGCGCAGGATGATCTGCTTGCCATAGCCGCCGGCCCAGCCCGCCTTCTCGACGACGCCATTGCCGGCGGCGATGATCGGCGATCCGATCGGGGCAGCCCAATCGGTGCCTGTGTGCATGCGGACATAGCCTAGGATAGGATGCTTGCGCGCACCAAAGCCGGAGGTGAATCTCCCGTTGGGCAGTGGGTTGCGCAGTAGAAACTGCTGGGCGCTCGATCCATCCTGGTCGAAATAGTCGGTGCTGCCGTCCTGCATCTGGAAGCGGTAGAAATTGCGCGTCGTGCCGCCAAAGGTTGCCGAGACATAGAGAAGTTCGGAATTGTCGGACGTCTGGTCGTCGCCATCAGGCTGCGAGAACAACACTTCGAGGCGATCCGACGGATTGAGTCGCGACTGGAAGTCGACGCCAGACGCCAGCAGCTTGATCAGCCGCTGGGTCATCGCCTTGGACATGCCATAGGAATAGGCGGTGCGGTAGATGCCGTCATAGACGTTGGGCAGGTTGCCGCGCACCACCACCGGCGCCGATGAATCGTCGAATGCCGTCAACAATTCGGGATTGGGCTCCGGCTCCTGCGCCGGCACGTACTGACCGCGATCGTCGAGCGCGATGGTGACGATATGCGTGGTCTTGTCGTAGACACTGGTGCGCACGACCTTGGCGGCATCGCCGTGAACCTCGAGACCGACGCGCAGCACGGTTCCTGCCTTGAGCGCCGGGGCGTTGAGCAGCTTGGCGATCGCTTCGGCCATTCCGGTGGCATCGTCGCCCGTATAGCCCGAATCGGCAAAGGCCTCGGTGAGGTCGGTGTCCTTGGTGAAGGGGATGATTTCCTCGGCGAAAGCCGGCGCCTGGTCGTCAGCGTTCGCACGCGGCGACACCGAAACGTTTTCCGGCACGATCTTCACGTCATAGGAGCCGGCCATGCTCTCGGCAAAGGCTTCGCCGAATCGCTGCGGATCGACATAATGGAGTGAGGCCACCTGCACGGCGCCGTCGCTGAGGTCGGTGCCGGCTTCGCGTACCACCTTTTCAACTTCGTCGGCTGACAGGTCGCTCTTTTCGTCGAAGGTAGCCGTCTCGATCGGGAAATCGACCGTCTTCAGGCTCATTTCGCTTTCGACCTTGGCGCCGTAGATCTGGCCGGAAGCGGCCGAGGCCGTCGCCGGCTGCGCCGATGCATCGTCGCCGTCGTCGCCGAACACTTGCATCGGGTCGAAAGGCGGGTAGGCCCGGCTGGTCGTGTGGCCGGCGGCGAGTGCCATCTTGATCTGTACGAAAGGCATGGTGTGGATGACGTCGCGGTCGCCCACCTTGGTGACCATCGACACTTCCATGCGACGACGGTCCTTGGCCTTGGCAATCTGGCGCGGCGCCACCAGCCTGGTGGTCTTGGCCACTTCGCCGGAATCGCCATTGCTGGCAAGTCCGATTAGTTCCGCGATTTCGGGTGGTGTCGCCAGTTGCTGGCGCCCGTCGAGGGCGGCAAACAGCGCGACGCCCATCAGCACGCTCGAGGTCACGCCAGTGAGAAATGTTCCCGACAGCCAGCGCGCAGAAACCTCGCGCCGATCGGGCGGGCCGCTGCGGCCGTCCGCGATAAGCGGCGGCTCATTGCCGAGTTCGGCTATGACATCTTCCGTATCTGGCATCCAGAAAGGCTGCTTCTTCCCCGGGCGGAACGGCTTGTCGCTTTTGTTGTGGCCATGACATTTGCCTGTCACGGCAGGTTAAGTCAACGAAGCCTCAGGCCCCGGTCGAATTCCCCTCGTGCACTTCTCTTATAGAGCACTGTGAAAAGCGGTCGGCGTGCCTTCATCTATAGGGCTTGCCGCGCGCTTCCTTACGACGCTCGTAAAAGAGGCCATTGCACGGCTGTGCTCGCGCCCCTTTATTGGCCTTGGTGTCGAACGGCAATGCGGCGGCAATAGGGCTCCTTCGTGGCCTCCTCCTCCTGTTATCCCCTGTTCCCCTGCGGCAGCCGGCTATCGACAAGGCCCGCCCGAAACTTCTGTCGTAAAAAGTTCAAAAACATCTGAGATCGGTGTTGACAGTTTTGGTTGGTGGCGACTATATACGCCTCACGAACGAGGGCGGTGCGCCGCTGGCGACGAAGAAGTTTGCTTCTAAGACTGCCCTCGACGAAATTCAAGAGAGCCGCGTAAGCGACACTCGGACGGCCCCGGAGCCAAGAGCGAAACGGGCCACGACATTGCGTTTGCGGTGTCTGTTCTTTGACAATTGAATAATGAAGAAAGAGAAACGTGGGCGGCAGAGTCCTGCTGAACGC